>DATHKA010000168.1:0-4848 GCA_035489615.1 Chryseolinea sp. | reverse complement strand
TACGTCGCTGTTTGCACTGATCGATGCCGGAATTGCAAACATTCAGGCGACCAGCACGGCGACGATCGGCGGCGACCTCATCTACAATGGAAACGTCGCACGTTGGACCAAGGCCGCCTATTCGCTAAAGCTTAAGTTGCTGGTTCAGACACGCCGTGTTGACAATACAGCTGGATCGAAAATCGCGGAGTTGCTTACCCTGAATACAAGCACGACGGGTGGCATCTTCATAGCGAGTGCCGCTGACGATTTTCAATTCCGGTTCTCGAAGACTCAAAACCCCGACAACCGTCACCCTATGTACATTGACGGTTATGCTGGCGGTGAGGCGGCTTACACTTACTTCGGCGCCAAGTTTATGGCTGAAATGCTCGCGAACCGCGATCCAAGGACGCCTTTCTATTTCAAACGGCAGACTGACAAGGTACTTAACCTCGATGACCCGGCAGAAAAGCAAACAGCTCCATGCTCGCAGCGCGACGATTGTGTTTACAGCTACTTCCCGCTGAGCAACTACGTAGCTAACCTGGTTTACGGCAAAACAGCCGCCAATCTCAGTGATGATGAACGGAACTACCTCGCTGGTTATTTTGGCCGCGACAGGTCAGACCCGTCTGGCGTACCTAACGACAACCCGCTGAGAACCACCGTTGGGGCTTATCCCGCTGGCGGTCTATTTGACGATGAGGCAGAAGCTGGTGGCGACAACCAAGGCTCGGGTGACGGCATCTTCCCGATGATCACCAGCTGGATGGTGAAGTTCTACCTGATCGAAGCCCAATTGACGATGGGTGCAACCTCAGGCATCACCAACGAGAAACTCCTCGGCGACGCACTGACCGAACAGATGGCCAAAGTGTTCGCGGTTGGTACCGCTGCCGACGCTGATGCTTCGGGCACGGTGGCTGATTGGGCAGACTACGAATGGCCGATTACCTACAAGGCGCCTGCCACATTTGTCACAGATGTAGTTGCCGGCTACACGACCTTCGCAGGAGACAAACTTCAGTACGTATTGAAGCAGGCATGGTTTGCAAACTTTGGCAATGGATATGAGATATACAATGCGTTCCGTCGCACCGGTTTCCCCGGTGACCTTCAGGAGCCGTTACAGATCCCACGCCAGTTCGCACTACGACTGCCCTATGCGCAAAGCGAGGTTAACCTCAACCCTAACACACCGGGCGTGGTGTATGACAGTCCCACCAATGCTGTATTCTGGGATGCATTGAAATTCCAATTCTAAAAGTTGAAAAATCATGAGAAAGATATATCAATACTCTGCACTTACTCTCTTCGCCGCGATTGCCAGTGTTTCATCTTGCAAGGATGAAGACAGGGTAATCGTTCCCGAGTGGGAATCCGGCGTTCACGGGTTGGGTGAGTTCAATGCGAACACCGATGATGTGAACTTCATTAAAGGCGATCCTTCGATTGATCTTACTATCGACCTGCTTTGGAATTCGATCGACCATCAGAATGAGGTGACCAAAATTGATCTCTACCTGGCCTTCAACGAAGCCTACACGGATCAGGATGGCAACCCCAAAACAGCTAAACATGGCGGTGATCAGGGCGTTCTGTATAAGACATATGAGGGATCGAACATTCCTGCGGACAAAGCCCCTACAACGTTCACTATTTCACAGGACGATGTGTTTGCACTTTATGACGGCGACTCGTTTAACTATTATGGAACTGGTGAACTTCCCATTTGGGGCGGAGGATCCATTCGTGACGACCGCGATACCGAAGCCTTTAAGTTTGTTGACGGCGACGCATTTCAGCTGAAATGGGTATTCACGACGGCCGATGGCCGCGTCTTCGACAAGTGGGGTGTATCTGTTTGTACGGAATTCCCCGGCGCTAATTGTTCGGTGAACTGGGCTGCTGTTTGTGCACAGGACATCAAGGAACCCGCTGGAGACTGGACGATCAACATGACAGACTTGTACGGTGACGGTTGGAACGGAGCCGCTGTAAAGGTCATCGTTGATGGCGTAGCTACCGACTATACGCTCGATGACGGAGACAGCGGAGTGACGGTGGTAACCGTTCCCGATGGAACTGAGATCCTGACATTTGAATTCGTCTCTGGCGACTGGGATTCTGAGGTTGTTTTTAACATCAAATCACCCAAAGGAAACACGATTGCGGATGAAGGTCCATCACCTGGTGAAGGCGTGCTAACACTGAATTTGTGTAGCGAATAAGATTCTTGCTTAGCTATTGAAAGCCACCTGTGCAGAACAGGTGGCTTTCTTTGTTCTTCGGAATTCATTCTGAACCTCAAGAAATCATATGAACAATTCTGATACTGAATCCGGGATTTAGTTTCTTTGAAACGAAGTCCCTCAAGCAAACTCGAAACCATCGTTTCATGAAGACTGAGATTCCGATTCTTTTGGCTCTTTTGTGTCTGACGGGTTGTGTGCGCCAGAGCCTCGAACCTAAGGTCACGCTTCACAATGATAATGTGCTGCTCCCAACGATAGCGTTCAGCACATCGGAAGAAAGCGACGCCTATATCGAATACTGGCCCAAAGAACACACTCACCGCACCCAAAGATCACGACATTCAACGGGCAAGGATCACCGCATTGTGTTGCTTAACCTAAAGCCTTCCGTGGTCTACGACTATGTCATTCATACAACAAATCCTGATCGCACCACGAATGTTCTTAATTTTCAAACCGGACCGCTGCCACCGGAAGTGACGCAAACTAAAAAGCAGGTAATAGACACGACGCAGTTTGATGGATATATCCTTGTAAGACGTCTTTCACCAACCGGAGTAGACGTAATGGTCGACAAAGAGGGTGACGTAGTTTGGTATCACCTGTACGATTCGGTAGTTCGAAGGCCCTTCACCTGGACAGCGAATCATACCGTCCTTTCTGTCTACGATACTTCCCGAATTGTGGAATACGACATGTACGGTGATAAAATACTTGACATGGAATTAGAAGACCACGGTATTCCGAATATGCTTCACCATGATGCTGTATTAAATGCCAAAGGCGATATCGTCGCGTTGACGCACGATTCCGTAAGGATGGACCTTCGTAAGTTTGGCTATGCCAAGGATGAATACATACGCGGCGAGGGAATCATGGTTTTTACGCGAGACGGAAAAAAGTTGTGGGATTGGAACATCCTAAGTGTATACGACCCGCGTGATTACCCCAAGCGAAAAGTCGATCTCACACATTCGCTCGGACACTCGAACAGCCTGGCGATTGACAGCGATGGGCACTACCTGGTTTCATTTCGGGACTTTTCGGAAATATGGAAGATCAACTCTTCCGATGGCTCGGTGATCTGGAAACTTGGAGAGGATGGAAATATTCAGCTGGATACAGCCGGATACTTCATGAGACAACACGCGGCTTACCTAAACGAAGTCGGAGAGATCATGCTATTTGACAACGGCGACAGGAAAATTCGATCATACTCCCGCGTACTTTCGTTTAAAATTGACGAAGCTGCCAAACAGGCAGAGGTAAAGTCGAATGTCATCCTTTCTAAGGAATTGTCGGCCGATAAAATGTGCAGTGCCGTACTGGTTAGCCCTGGCAAATACCTGGTTTGCACCTCAAAAAAAAGTGGCATCATCTCCGTCGTGAATGACAATGCCGAAGTCGTTTGGCGCGTAGACTTGAATAGTCCGTCTTATCGTGCCTATTATTTGTCCGATCCCTTCTCGTTCGCTAACGCCAGCCAACACTAGCGCAAGAGAACAGCACCATCATTATCATTGAAAGACGAGACTACGATCAAACGCTATCTCTACTTGTTCAGGACTTTCGTGCTGATCGGCTCAACATCGTTTGGTGGCTATATGTCGCTCATTGCCATGATGCGCAACAAGATGGTTGTACGAGACAAGTCTATCAGTGATGATTTGATTACGGAGGGAATTTCGCTGGCGTCAATGTTGCCAGGCCCTGTCGCTGTAAATGTCGTGACCTATGTGGGCTTTTATGTGGCAGGTATTGCGGGGGCACTGGTGAGCATGACGGCCGTGTTGCTGCCCTCATTCCTGCTGGTGCTTGCCCTCACATGGCTTTATCTGCACGCGGGAAGTGCCTTCCAAATTGACGACATTCTGAAAGGGATCTTTCCCGTAGTTGCCGGAATCATCTTCGCCACGGGTATCTCCATGGGTAAGAAAATATGTACCAGCTGGCGACACTACATCATTGCCACGGCCAGTTTCGCTGCAGTATATTTTTTTAATTCGTACTGGGCGATACTTCTCGCACTGGCGTCGTCGGCTGTAGCCGGCACGTTGTTATTTAAACCACCGGTTGAACCACGGGTCGCTTCGGCGCGGTCGTGGAAGCGCGTAGCCACTTGGTTAGGCGCATTTGCGCTCGGTCTCCTCACCACCATTTGGCTGTCGTCAGGCACGCTGTTGGGAAAGATATTTGAGCAATTCTCCGTGGTAAGCCTTTCCTTGTTTGGGGGAGGTTATGTGATGATTCCCATACTGAAGAGTATGCTTGTGGATCAGCTCGCCTGGATTACAGATCAGGAATTCGTTTACGGCATCTCCGTTGGTCAGGTCACGCCCGGGCCAATTCTGGTGAGCGCAACTTTCTTTGGCTATAAAATGGCCGGGCTGACGGGTGCTATCGTTGCCACGGTTGCCATATTTACACCCTCGGCCATTTTGATGTTGCTGCTGTCTGCCATCTTCGATGCGCTCAAGCACAGCCAGGTCGTTCAAGCTGCTTTGGCAGGCGTCAGGCCGTGTGTGGTGGGGCTGATCATATATTCGGGACTATCCATCCTGATAACGCACATACAGGGTACTCATGCAGCGCTGACGCTATCGATCACCGC
>DATHKA010000167.1:0-17288 GCA_035489615.1 Chryseolinea sp. | reverse complement strand
GCGGCCGGTGGATATGTACTAAATAACGTGTCAGGAGAGAAACTCAGTTACGGACAGCTGGTATCCGTGGCGTCGCAGTTTGATGTGCCACAAAATCCCAGACTGAAGAACCCTGCCGAATTCCGACTTATCGGAAAGCCGCTCAAACGCCTGGACGTGGGAGACAAAGTCAGCGGGAAGGCGCAATATGGAATCGATACGTTTGTGGAAGGGATGGTCTATGCCTGCATCTTACACGCGCCCGTCCTTCACAGCAAAGTAAAAGCCATCGATGAAAAAAGGGCGCGCAGCATAGGGGGTGTGCTGGATATAATCAGATGTGAACGGCCCATGCCGCACACGACCTTCGAAGCAGTTGCCGTCGTTGCCTCCAACTATTGGTCAGCGCTGCAGGGGAGAAAAGCCCTGGACGTGACATGGGAGCATCCGGTCGCCGAAACGGACAGTGAGAACTATGTTCAACGCCTGTATGCAGCTACGAAAACCAACGGCCCTGTACATGCCGAGACCGGCGGTTTCGATGAAGCCTTTCAATCGTCTGAGTCCAAACTTACGTCGGTGTATGAAAGCCAGTTTCTCGCACATGCGCCGATGGAACCTGAGAATGCGCTGGCCCATGTCAAGGCGGATGGAACAGTCGAGGTCTGGGTGCCTTACCAATCGCCGAATTGGGCAAAACGCGAGATGGCAAAGTTCCTGCAAATAGATCCGGAGCGAGTCAAAGTAAATATAACGTTACTCGGTGGATCATTTGGCAGAAAATCATATCCTGACTTCCTGCTGGAAGCCTGCCTGTTGTCGAAGCTGCTAAACAAGCCGGTAAAATTAATTTGGTCGCGGGAAGACGACATCTCACAAGGGCCGTATCGCCCGGCGATGCTTAGCCATCTGAAAGGCATCACAAACCACGAGCGAATCACAGGTATGCACCATCACGCCATTGGTGAAACATTCGGCGGTCAGGTGAATAGAACGCTCGTGGCCGGACTACCTGACGCATCGTTGTGCGGAGAGATCAGCTTTGAGAATAGCAAGTATTTATTTACGCACACCAGGATCAGTCACACCAGGGTAACTACCGACATACCCATCATGTGGTGGCGTTCTGTATGGGGTGCCAACTTTGCGTGGGGGCAAGAATGCTTCTTCGACGAGTTGGCCCATCAGATGCGTATTGATCCACTTCAAGCGCGACTGGATGTCTTGAACGACGAACGGTACCGGAATGTATTGAATGTACTGGCCGCCAAATGTGGATATTACGACGAGCTCCCAACAGGCTCGGCCCGTGGCATTGCCATGTGGAAATGCTTTGGCAGCATCAGTGCGGCTTGCGTGGTCGTTGTGAAAGCATCAATTGGTATCAAAGTTCAACGCGTTACTTCAGTCCTGGATTGCGGACTATTTGTCAATGAAGACACGGTGAAAGCCCAGATGGAAGGGAACGTGATCATGGGACTTAGCTCGGCTACAGGAGAAACGATCACCTTTACGAAAGGACGCTGTAACCAAAACAACTTTCATCAATATCCGTTGCTGAGAATCCGCGATGTGCCGGTAATAGAGACTCATATAATTGCGCAGGGTACATCTCCCGGCGGCGTGGGTGAACCTGGGTTGCCTCCCATAGCGCCCGCGTTGGGAAATGCCCTGTTTAACCTGACGGGCAAGCGAATCAGAAAATTGCCGGTTAATCTGAAGGACATTGAGCTTGCCAGATCCTGAGCAGCGCCACCGTTCGGAATCAGGTTCTGTGAGAAATGACGTTGTGGTGAAAAAATCTATGGTCGATTGAATTGGTTCCGGAATATCTGAGGCGTCACTTTTGTTTCCTTCTTGAACGCGTCATAGAGCGAAGACATACTGGAGAAGCCCACTTCCCTGGCGATGACTTCGATCTTGTCATTCTCATCGCTGTTCTTTAATCGTTCCATGGCTTCCTGTACGCGGAACTTGTTCAGAAACTCATTGAAACGCATCTGGTATTGTTGATTGATCGATTGGGAAATCAGATAGGCCGGGTAATTCGTTGCCTTCGCCAATTCCGACAGCTTCAGACCCCTGTTCCGATAGATCTTTCCTTCGAACAGAAACCTCGTTAAGTCAGCGGTAATCCTGGTCACTACTTTCTTATCAAGCTCCTTCGACTTCCGTATGATGGAGTTGAGGAAACCGGTATCCCTCACAATGAGAAAATTGATCACATAAAGTATAACAATTGCTACGCCCGAGCCGACGGTGTATACCCGGATGCCCCCTTGAGATGCCTGAACGACAAAGCATAGAAGGATCATTCCCGTACACTTCGCGAACACCAAAAAATGCCTGGGCATTCTAGGCGATTGGCAGGACCTTGCCAGGAGTACGCTGATCACGAAGTAAACAAGAAAGTGTAGCAGTCCCCAATAATATACATAGCGCGTCGTGGCGGTGGCCAGTATCAGGAAGGAGGGAAGAAAGTGAACGAGTTGCCAATACATGCGCGCCCTGGGGACCATCAAGGAATGGCGTGTGTACAGGTAGAAAGCCGGACCGACGACCCACAAGCCAGCGCCTCCTGCTATGATTCCCAGTTCAGGGTATGGTTGTGGTATAAATACGAAGTAGGATTTGATCAGGCGAAGCGCCAAACCCAGAAGCATGACACCCAGGTAGAATAGTGCACCGCGATTGAACCGGTCCTTCGCCAGCATCATCGTTCCTAAAAAAATGCTTTGTGCCAGAGCGACGCCACAGAAGAAGATAAGGAAGATTTGCCAGCCATTCATCTGTCGAAGATACCGAATGACCTGCTTATTCAGGTATCTGGCCCGGCAGAACATGAATGCTCGATGCTGTCGTGTGTCTGTCAGAAATAGCATTTCATCGCGAGGCAGCGTCGGGCAAAAAAATTCTAAGTTGCCGGTGCTATTCTGCAAACGTTGTGACCAACCTTACGATTAATGACATTAATTCGTTATATTCAAATTACACACTCACCTAGTGTGCCCTTATGCGTTACTTTCAATTCCGCGGAGAAGCGGTTGTTAAATTGCGCGGGATTGCGAAGTTCCTTTGCCTCGAATTGTTATGTACCCTCTGTTTTAGTTTGTGTTTTGCACAACAAGCGCTCTTAAGCAGGCCAGGACTTCCTTCACCGCTTCCGCATCATGCCTATGGATCAACAACCCGTTCCGTAACCGGGACAGGCGCCTTGAGTGATCATAAGACCGTTCGTTTTGTCTACCTGGTCCCCTCTGATAGTACGATCAAACCCGCGTATACCTTAAGCATTAAAAATGCAGCACACCACCTGCAACAGTGGTATCGCGATCAGTTAGGCGGCGACCTGTCGTTCAGTTTGTCCGAAGAAGTGGTCGAAGTCTACAAAACTTCTCATCCCTCAAGTTGGTATGCGAGCAATCCGGACGCTGATTGGGCCGGAGAATGGAAGTTTTGGTTCAATGTTGTAAATGATGCATTTACGATGACCGGAGGGTCTTTTGAAGACGCAGACAATTTCTGGATTATCTATATCGACGCGCTTCCAACATGTCCGATGCAACAAGGCGGCGGCCTCAACGGCGTGGCGGCGATGGGCGCTAACGACCTTCGGGGACTGCTAGGACAATCGTGGCTACCAATCTGCAATGAGGTGGTGCCCAACTATTCTTCCTGTCGATACGTCGGTGGTCTCGGTCATGAACTCGGACATGCATTTGGCCTCCCGCATCCGTCAGGCTGCGATGATGGTCAGCCGGTGGCGTGCGACTATGGGGCACTGATGTTCACAGGATATATCGACTACCCCAATACCCATTTTTCGGAAAGCGAAAAGGCAGTGTTACGGGCGAGTCCGTTTGTTACCCGGATGAGCGGATCTGCATGTCCGATAGATTGTGGCGCGCTCAATCTCGTGTACACTTTATCATCAACACACCACGTGTCGATTTGCCAGGGGGCGGGTTATTTCGCGGGAGGGAAGCTACAAAATACCGCAGGTACTTACTTTGATCGATTGAAATCGAAGGGCGGTTGTGATAGTGTGGTAACGACTTACTTAACTGTTTTACCCACATACGCTTCCATAAGAAATGTGTCCATCTGCCAGGGCGAAACGTTCCTTGCCGGCGGAGTTATGCAGACGCGCGCCGGTACGTATCTGGACGTTTTTGTTTCGAAGAATGGGTGCGATAGCGTGGTAACGACCCATCTGGCAGTTCTTCCAACGTATTCATTGATAAAAGACGTTTCGATCTGTCAGGGACAAACATATTTCGCGGCAGGAAGTCTTCGGTCTACATCCGGATCTTATCGCGATTCTTTCCATAGCAAGCGTGGCTGCGACAGTGTGATCACCACGCGCCTGAAAGTTCTGCCTATCTACGAATCGACACGGGATGTGTCTATATGTACTGGCGATTCTTACGTAGTCGCTGGCATTCCACAGTCGACAGCCGGGCTTTATCGCCATGTTCTTTCTACCAGGGCAGGGTGTGACAGTATTGTTGTGATCAATTTGAAAGTTCTCGCTGCCTTGAGTTTCACTCGCGATATCTCCCTTTGCCAGGGAGAGCATTATTTTGCGGGTGGCAGTATGCAAAGCAAAACGGGTACGTATACAGATGTATTTGAAACGAGGGCCGGCTGCGACAGTGTGATTACGACACATCTCGCGGTGAGCCCAAAGTTTGAAATCACGAAGGACGTTTCCATTTGCTCGGGAGAGGTGTATCATGCAGGTGGGGCGTTGCAGACAAACCCCGGTATCTATACGGACACCTATCGTTCTTCGTTTGGTTGTGACAGCGTGGTTACGGTTTGTCTCAGTGTGTCATTGGCGTATACCGATACCGTTGAAGTAAACACCTGCGATGGTGAGCCTTATTTGGCCGGAGGATCGTTTCAAACCTCATCAGGTATCTACCTTGATCTATTTACGAGCAAAGCAGGATGCGACAGCATAGTCGTTACCAGTCTTGTGGTAGGTATATGCACCGCCGCCGCCCCAACCGAAAATTCTGAGACATCCATTTATCCGGTCCCATCTCAGGGCAGCGTGTATATTCTCGCCGGCAAGTTTCATCATGCTGTGCTCCTGAATAATGTGGGACAGAATATGTTTATTACGAATAGCGACTACCTGGACTTCGGCGAGCTGCCCAACGGAACCTACTACGTAAAGATTTACGAGGACCCGAAGCATTATGTGATAAGAAAGGTCGTGTTGACGCGGTGATGATTTTGGGAACACGTCCCATTGATGGACTGTATTTCATTTTTGATTGCCGTAAAGCTTGTTCCCGTTAAAATTCTGTGGCCTTTACTGGCGTTGTAACACTTTTCGGGGAGTGGACTTCAAGGTTTACTTGAACTTCAGTCGCGTGAAAAATCGCGGCCATTTTCAAATTGATGAGAATAGTCACGCATTTTCAGGACGAAGATCATCAGCGAAAAAAAGCGGATTCTCTAATTTGGCATCAAGACACCCTATCTTTCCCAGGTTATGACCGGGTTGGATGGTACCTTGTAGAAGTACCCTAGGCAGGCACTTTGGTGTGGTTAATCCCAGAATACCACAAATATGTCCAAACTCCTTACTATCTCAATCCCTACCTACAACCGGGCGTCAATGCTTGACGCACAATTGGCTTGGCTATCATCTGAGCTTGAAGGTTTTGAACACGAATGCGAAATCATCGTGAGTGACAATTGTTCCACCGACAAAACACCCGACATCATTGATGAATGGAAGCGTCGTTTTGAAGGAAGAATTTCACTAACCACTAATCGCCACGATCACAACATTGGCGGCATGGCCAATATTGTGTACAGCATTGGCCAGGCCACCAGCACGTTTGTGTGGTCTCTTGGCGATGATGATCCGATTCAACGCGGAGCCGTTCCATATATTCTAGGCAAGATCAAGGACCATCCGAATCTTTCCCTGGTTCTTCTGAATGGATGCGGCCGTGATGCGGCTACCAACAAGATTCTTCAGGAGCGCTGGTTCGAAAGCACGAGTGACAGACCCAGCCATAATAGTGCTTCAGAGTTCGAAGTCTTTCTCGAAAACCACATGGGTGGTGTGTTATTCATATCCTCAGCGGTCTATCGCACATCACTGGTACATCGTGCGTTTGCCACCTGGCCCGATAGTGCAAGGAACCTTGCCTCGCAGGCTTATTGGGTTGCCTATTGTGCGGCACGCGGTTCTTTCATCGTGACACCTAAATTGTTTACGGAGTGTGCCATGGGCATTGGTTTCACGGACAAAGACCCAAAGTGGACGTTTAACATGTCCTTCCGTGGCATCCCTGAAGTTTATCTGCGTCTCATGAGGTCCGGCTACTCCAGGTGGTTTTGTTTCCAAATGATGTTGAGCAACTTCAGAAGTTACACCGCCTGGAAGGTGTTAGGCGGAAGTCTGAGGAGGTGGCCATTGTTTGCGGTCCGCGGTTTCGGTTACTATGTCCGGGGGCTGGTCATCGCCATGTTCCTGTTTCTTTCAGGAAATAACAACGCTGACCTTGTCGAAGACATTTCGAAGGTTGCCTGAACTGACTATCTCCATCAAGTGAATTCTGTTTTTTAATCCAGAAGCTCCAATTTTCCATTATGTTTATTGACAGTCGCCTATTGACGGGTAGCCAGACCGTGGAAGCTGATATTTGTGTTGTTGGTGCAGGACCAGCCGGGCTGGCGATAGCGAGAGAGTTCAATGGCACGGCTGTGCGCGTGGCAATACTCGAAGCCGGTTCTTTCCAGTTCAGTGAAGAAGTCGCATCGCTCACAGACGGCGAGGTGGTGGGAGATCCATTCTCTCCATTGCGCGATATGCGCCACCGCCAATTTGGTGGCATGGCCAACGTTTGGAACGTCCAGTTGCACCCCGGCAGAGTCGGCGTGCGCTATGTCCCGCTCGATCCCATCGACTTCGAACAGAAAGACTGGGTACCTCATAGTGGATGGCCCATTACGTTCGATGACCTTGTTCCTTATTACCGCAGGGCGCACGCATTTTGTCAACTGGGTGAGTTTGATTACTCGGCGGATCCATGGGAAACTGATAATGGCCGGCGAACAGCTTTTCTAAGCGATGACATCACCACCGGAATATTCAAGTTTGGACCCAGCGACATTTTCTTTATGCAATACCGCCAGGAGATGTCCAACTCATCGAACGTAAACGTGTACCTGCATGCCAACGTTACCGGGTTGCTGGCAAATGAAAACTCAACTTCCATCGATCGAGTTCAGGTGGGCTGTCTGAATGGTACGCGTTTTACGGTCAAGGCTAAAACTTTTGTACTCGCTTCAGGCGCTTTGGAAAATGCGCGACTGCTGCTGGCATCGAACAGGCAGGAGCAAGCTGGTCTGGGCAATCGCCACGATGTGGTGGGGCGATATTTCATGGATCACCCACTTGTCGACTTCGGCATGCTGTTTCCGTATAGCACGTCTGCCGTTGCCAAAATGTGCTTGTATGATAAGAAGAGAGTCAACGGTGAAACCGTCATGGGCAGGTATGCGCTGTCTGAGGCTTTGATCCGGCGCGAACAGTTACTCAACATCAGTGCCTTGATCTATCCGCGCGATGAACGCTTTCGTTCAGAAGCAAAGCGCTCCTTGAAGCATCTGCTTGCCGTGATAAAACGCGGAGACGTGCCGGATAGCACGTTGAGCCATATCAGGAACATCGTACGCCGTCCACATCATATCCTTGGAGACTTATATCAATACAAGATAAAGAAGGAGGTATTGAAGCCAAACCTGGCGTTTGGTGAATGGTCGGCACAGAGCAATGTGAAGAAATACGTCAAGTTCGAAGTATTGACTCAAACGGAACAAACTCCTCATCCGGATAACCGGGTAACGCTAAGCACGCAGCGTGACCGGCTTGGAGTTCCACAAGTCAAACTCACGAACTTTTGGAGAGAACAGGATATCCGGAGTATAAAGCGTGCGCAACAGTTATTTGCCGACGCATTCGAGCACTCGGATGTTGGCAAGCTTGTATGGGATGACGCACCAAGACCTAAGGCTATGATGAGTACGCATCACAATATGGGAACAACACGCATGCACAGCGATCCGCGACAAGGTGTTGTTGATGCCAATTGCCAGGTGTTTGGTTTGTCGAATTTGTTCATTGCCGGAAGCTCCGTATTCACGACTGGTGGCTATGCAAACCCGACCCTGACGATTGTGGCATTGTCCATTCGATTGGCTGGGCATCTTAAGTCATCTTTTACATGAGGCTTGAATTCAAAAACAAGCGACATCGCTATCGTTGTTGATTCTCGGTAACGGCCATTCTCGCGGGCTTTTTGACTGAGTCCATTCACCGTTGTTTCCGGACAACACGCGGTTTGAAATATTATAAAATTGCTTATTTTGCAGTGCGTATCATGAGCCTTTTACGAGTTGCTCGGCCATGCATGCGCACACGCCATTCTAGGCCTGGCGATTGATATTTTTTTGCTAACTAAACCCACAATCACCATGGAGCTAAGAAAACAGCATCTCATCAATGAGGAAAACGCGTACATCACAACGTACAATGAAAAGGCCTCTCATTTCCGCGGGCGGATAGTTGATGGCACAATTTCTATCGAGATGAAATTGGCAGAGGCATTGTCCTGCTTTTTCAATCACGATGAAATCAAACAGAAGTTTATACTCAGTTCAGTGTTCACGAACGCCGGGCTTAGCTTTGCTTCGAAGACGCACATTCTTGCCGAAGTTCTGATCCAGTTCTTTCCCGATCTCCTGAGGCTTTATCCGAATATCACCGACGAAATCAATTCACTTGTCCACCTCCGTTCGATCATCGATCATTCGATGGCCGATACGTCGCACGATTTCATTCGGCACCGGCACAACGACCGTGTTCAACTTACGTATTTTACGGAAGGCCAACGCAAGCTCATGACGATGACCGACGAGGAATTCAATGCGCACATGAGGATCATTTCGAATACGCTGGTTGCACTCGATAACATCAGGCAGGGCATGCGCGTAAATTAACGGACCGCTCTTATCCAGGGTCTCGCTTGGGCGATGTCAGAGCCTTGCCTGTTTCCACCGGCTGAAGTCTTTGGTGTTCGTGTGGTTTTCCGACGTTGATTTTGTCTCCGACAACAGGCTGGCAGCCAGTATCGACGCAAGCTCTTCTTCTTCCGTATGACCAGCCGATTGCAACGCAGCGGGTGTGAAGTATTGTTCGACAAAGCGCGTATCGAACTGGCCGCTCGTAAAAGCGGCGTGGGTCATTACAAACCGGCAGAAGCCCAGGGTGGTTTGCACACCCGTTATCTGATACTCATCGATTGCCCGAATAGTGCGGGCAATGGCAGCATCGCGGTCACCTGCGTGGCAAACGAGTTTGGCAATCATCGGATCGTAGTAAAAGGGTATGTCCATGCCCTGTTCAAAGCCATCGTCTACGCGTATACCCGGACCGTTGGGCCTTGTATACGTCTTCAGATTTCCGATATCCGGGAGAAAGTTGTTCGTGGGATCTTCCGCATACACACGGACTTCTATGGCGTGACCGTTGATGCGCAGGTCATCCTGCGAAAAGGGCAGGCTTTCGCCCTGAGCCACCATAATTTGCAGGCGCACCAGGTCTAACCCCGTGATCTCCTCCGTTACGGGATGCTCCACTTGTAACCGTGTGTTCATTTCCAGGAAGTAAAAGTTTAGCTGATCGTCCAGGATGAACTCAACCGTGCCCGCATTGTAGTACCCACAGGACTTCGCGACATTTACTGCCGCTTCTCCCATCGCCTTTCGCTTATCCGGCGTGAGGATCGATGACGGTGCTTCCTCCACTACCTTTTGATGTCTTCTTTGAATCGAACACTCACGCTCAAAGAGGTGAACGATGTTCCCGTGTTGATCGCCAAATATCTGAAACTCGATATGACGTGGTTGGGTAATGTATTTTTCCAGGAACACGGATCCATCGCCAAAAGCAGATTTGGCCTCACTCGTGGCGCGTTCCATTTGTTCGGCCATGTCCTCAGCGCGTTCCACCACGCGCATGCCCTTGCCGCCACCGCCGGCGCTCGCTTTGATGAGCACCGGATAACCAATGCGCGATGCAATGCCGTTTGCCTCGCTGGCGTCGGCTATTGGTGTGCTCGTACCGGGCACCAGAGGCACCCCAAATCTGGCCACCGCCGATTTCGCTGTGAGCTTATCGCCCATGAGCGCAATCGCCTCGGGGGACGGGCCGATAAAAATCAGACCCGCATCGCGGACAGCGGCAGCGAAATCCTCATTCTCTGACAGGAATCCATATCCTGGATGAATCGCGTCGGCGCCGGTCTGTTTTGCTGCGGCCAGAATTCTATCCATCCTAAGGTAAGATTCGGCCGATGCTGGCGGTCCGATGAGTATCGCTTCGTCAGCGAAACGAACGTGCAGCGACTTCCGATCGGCTTCGCTATAAACCGCAACGGTTTTTATCCCCATTTCACGGGCTGTGCGCATAACCCTCAAAGCGATTTCGCCGCGGTTTGCTACAAGAATTTTCCTGATAGAAGACATTGAAGAAAGGTACGTCTGCAATGCTAATCATTATTTATGCGCCTCCAAAGATGTGGAAACGCCGAAATGATCGGTTTTTTGATTAATTTCGCAACAATTTTTAACCAATCAAAGACGTCAAAATGGTAGATCTTTTTGAAAAGCTGAGAATGGAAGCTGGGCCGCTGGCCAAGTATTCCCATCTTCCCGATGACTATTTTTTCTTCCCTAAGCTGGAAGGCGAAATCGGGCCGCATATGAAGTTCAATGGCAAAGACGTGTTGAACTGGAGCCTGAACAACTACCTCGGTCTGGCTAACCATCCCGAAGTCCGCAAGACAGACGCTGAAGCAGCTGCCCAATACGGAATGGGATTGCCCATGGGCGCCCGTATGATGTCGGGCAACTCCAAGAACCATCTCGAACTGGAAAAGCAGCTGGCGGCTTTTGTAAAGAAGCAGGACGTCATGTTGCTGAATTTTGGCTATCAGGGTGTCGTGTCAATTATCGATGCGCTGGTGGACCGCAAGGACGTTATTGTATATGACGCAGAATCACATGCCTGTATAATCGATGGCGTTCGCCTTCACATGGGCAAGCGCTTTGTTTATACGCATAACGACATGGACAGCCTGGAGAAGCAACTTCAGCGGGCGACAAAGCTCGCCGATGAGACAGGGGGCGGTATCCTCGTGATCACTGAAGGAGTGTTTGGCATGTCGGGCAAACAGGGCGATCTTAGAGGTGTTACGGCACTTAAGAAGAAGTATAATTTTAGGTTGTTTGTCGACGATGCCCATGGCTTTGGTACCATAGGCAAAACTGGCGCAGGATGCGGCGAGGAGCAGGGCGTACAGGACGACATCGACCTCTATTTCTCGACGTTCGCAAAATCAATGGCCAGCATAGGTGCCTTCGTTGCCGGTGACGTGAAAATTTTGAAATACCTGCGCTATTCCGTGCGCTCGCAAATTTACGCGAAGAGCCTTCCCATGCCTCTTGTCGTTGGTGCACTGAAGCGCCTTGAATTGCTTAAGACCTGTCCGGAACTGAAGGATAATCTTTGGAAAATCGTTACCGCGATGCAAAATGGCCTGCGCGAGCGGGGCTTCAATATCGGCTCCACCAACTCACCGGTCACACCCGTGTTGTTCAAGGGCGGTGTAGGGGAGGCTGCGAACATGGCTATGGATTTGCGCGAGAACTTCAATATTTTCTGCTCTGTTGTCATCTATCCTGTTGTGCCTAAGGATGTTATAATGTTCAGAATTATTCCGACGGCCGTGCACACCCTGGACGATGTGGAGCATACTTTGAAGGCATTTTCCGCGCTGAAAGTGAAGCTGGACAATGGATTTTACAAGGAAGAAGTACTGGTTTCGGTGACCAAAGGTTTGTAAAAAAATGCGTTTTTGGTTGATTTAAACGGTTTTAGACCTAAATTGGCATAGTAAACTTATTACTAATCTTTAAATCCAGAATACAATGCAAAAGTTTGAAGAGCTCAAGAGTCTCATCGCGTCACTCGAAGGGGATGCTGACAAATTTTATAACAAAGGCAACAGTGCAGCCGGCACCCGCGTAAGGAAGGGCATGCAAGACCTGAAGAATCTTGCGCAGGCAATTCGTTCAGAGGTTCAGGAGATCAAAAACAAAGCATCTTAAGAATAACCTACAACCTACACACCATCAAAATGAGGGATAGCCTAACGGTTATCCCTCATTTTTTTATGACAGCTGCGAGTTTATCGATTTTCGAGGCAAGCGCAGCAGATGCTTCTATGAGGGGAAGGCGAACATGCGGACCACAAACCCCCATTTTCGAGAGGAGATATTTTACGCCAACGGGATTACCCTCTTCATACATTGGTCCGTTGATGTCCAGCAGTTTCAATAATTCCTGGGTTGCCTTTACCGAGTTTCCAGCGTCCGCACTCGTTTTCATTTTCCTGAATATGGTCGGGTAGGCATTGGCCAATACCGAGATCACTCCTTTAGCGCCCATACTATACAAGGCCATGGTCATCATGTCATCGCCCGAGATCAGCATAAAATCCTTTGGCTTGTCCCGAACAATGCGCATGCATTGTTCCAGGTTACCCGATGCTTCTTTAATACCGACGATGTTCGGATGACTCGCCAGACGTAAAGTTGTTTCCGCCGTAAGATTGGATGCCGTGCGACCAGGAACATTGTAAAGAAGGACCGGCACCGGGGCGGCATCCGCAACAGCCTCAAAGTGGCGTATAATGCCTTCCTGCGAGGGCCTGTTATAATAGGGGCTCACCGATAACAATGCCTCCACACCGTTTAGGTCAGCGTTCCGGATTGCGTCAACAACGGCCTGGGTATTGTTTCCGCCGATGCCGTACACAATAGGCAACTGTTTTGCGTTGTTTGCTTTTACAAACGCCAGAATAGCCGCCTTCTCATCGTCCGTACAAGTGGCAGATTCGGCCGTAGTACCCATTATCACATAATAGTCGACGCCTTTTGCTGTGTGTGCAAGCACTCGTTTCAGCGCTTTGTAGTCAACCTCCAGTGATTCCGAGAACGGCGTTATAAGGGCAACGCCGGTTCCGAACAGTTTTTTCATGATTTACTTTAATTGGATAATGTATCGGTGCATGGTATCGGCCAATTCTTTTACGCTATCCGGCGACTGCACCATAAATTCAAAATAGGGTAGACCGTTGTCCCATTGTCGTCCTACGCGACACCTTGCTTTACTTCGTACAAGAAGGTGCACAAGCAATGGGTTGGGTTCCGTGTCGAGGTAAAACAGATAGTCAAAAGGCGTGTCGGCAAATTTTAAAGCGCCCGAAGAAGTTATCTTCCCCCAAATCGAAACGTCATTTTCTGTAAAGAAATCAAACTTGAACTCGAAGTTCTGTTTATCAGGCGCCAGATACTCCATGACTTTTACCTGTTTGCCATCCTGCTCGAACTTCCGGATGAAATCCTTCACAACCTCATGCTTCGCTTTATCCTCTACCGAGAAAAGAACACCCACTTGGCGGGCAATCGCATACGAAACACTGCTCCGCTCGCCGTCTTTCTTCCGGAGGAGCATCTCCGTTCTCACTTTGAGCAGGCTGTGATTCAATTTCATGGTTGGTAGTAACGGGTTAGCCGTTTATGAGTTTCTCAAATTCTTCTTCAGTAATAATCTTCACACCTAGCTTTTCAGCTTTTTCACGTTTTGAGGGGCCCATATTATCACCAGCCAGCAAATAATCCAATTTTCCTGAAACACCCGACAGAATACGTCCGCCATTTTTGAGAATGATGTCGTGTAAGGCATCGCGCTCATAGTTCTTGAACACGCCGGAAATTACAAACGACTTGTTCGCCAACACGTCACTTTCCTTTTCTGGCTCCTTTGCCGTGCTTTCGAGGTTTAATCCTGCTGCGCGCAGCCTCTCAACCTCCCGGATGCTCTCCGTATTGCGAAAGAAGGCAAACACGCTGTCGGCGATCTTTTGACCAACTTCAGGCGCAGCCAGTAATTCTTCCCGGGAGGCAGAAGCGATCTTATCGATGTTTTTAAAGTAACGCGCCAGTTTTTCTGCCACCGTTCTACCGACGTAGCGAATGCCCATGGCAAACAAGACGTTCTCGAAGCTTGCCTTGCGCGACTCGTCAATGCCCTGCAGAAGATTCTTGGCCGACTTTTCCTTGTAACCTTCAAGCTGAAGGATATTCGACTCTTTTAAGTCGTATAGGTCTGCCGGACTGCATACAAGTCCCAAAGTGTGCAACGCCTCGATCGTCTTTTCTCCAAGAGAATCGATGTCCATGGCCCTCCGTTGAATAAAATGCTCGATGCGCCCCAGTATTTGCGGCTCACATCCACTCGAATTAGGGCAGTAGAAGGCAGCCTCGCCCGGTTCGCGTACGAGCGACGTACCACATTCCGGACATTTGTCAATGTATTGGATGGGTACAGAGTCCGGTACACGCTTCTCCAGGTCTACCCCGGTAACCTTGGGAATGATCTCGCCGCCCTTTTCAACGAAGACATAATCGCCAATGCGTAAATCCAGGCGCGCGATTTCGTTGGCATTGTGCAGGGATGCTCTTTTTACGGTCGTGCCCGCCAGGAAGATGGGCTCCAGGGAAGCGACCGGGGTAACCGCGCCTGTTCTTCCGACCTGGTAGGTAACGCCATTCAAACGGGTGCTCATGCTCTCGGACTTATACTTATACGCGATTGCCCAGCGGGGACTCTTCGCCGTAAATCCGAGTTGTCCTTGTTGCTCCAGGCTATTAACCTTGATCACCACCCCATCCGTCTCCAGCGAAAGTTCGAGGCGGCGTTTCTCCCAATGCTCGATATAGTCCAGGACTTGTTCGATGGTTTCACATTTCCGGTAGGTAGGGGATACGTTAAATTTCCACGATTCAAGTAACTGGATGGCCTGCTCGTGTGTATCGATGACTGTGTC
Source organism: Chryseolinea sp. (assembly GCA_035489615.1). Lineage (GTDB taxonomy): Bacteria > Bacteroidota > Bacteroidia > Cytophagales > Cyclobacteriaceae > Chryseolinea. The sequence continues at coordinate 2,325 of DATHKA010000167.1, read as the reverse complement.
GTCGGTTTTCAGATAATAAACATAACAGTCCAGCTTTCTTCGCGCGACTTCTCCGGAGTCTTGCATCTTCAAGGTTCCGCTTGTTGTGTTTCTGGCATTTGCGTAACGTTCTTCGCCTATGTCCTCACGCTCTTTGTTCAACTGTGCAAAAACGGACTTGGGCATAAACACCTCGCCGCGTACTTCAAAGGTGACCGGCGTCTTCTTGCCTTTTACGACGAGGGGAATGCTGCGTATAGTCTTTACGTTATTTGTTACATCGTCGCCCCGGACGCCGTCGCCCCGCGTAACGCCGCGAACCAGTACGCCGTTTTCGTAGGTTAGACTGATCGATACCCCGTCAAACTTTAGTTCGCAGAAGTATTCATATTGATCGCCGTCGAGTCCGCGAGATACACGCCCGTCGAATTCTTCAAGTTCCTCCCGGCTGTAGGTGTTTCCCAGCGAGAGCATGGGATACTTGTGAAAAACCGTTGCAAATTCCTTTGTGACAGTGCCGCCTACCCGTTGAGTGGGAGAGTCGGGCTCGCGGTATTGAGGGTACTGCTGTTCCAGGGCGCTGAGTGACTGAAGCAACGCGTCGAATTCCTGGTCGCTGATCTCTGTCTTATTCTTTTGATAGTACAAATCATTGTGATAGTTAATCAGGTTCGTAAGTCTTTGAATTTCCTTTTTTGCCTGATCCGGTTGCATAGGGCATAAAGCTAAAGAGCACACCGGTAAAAGCAAAATAACGGTGGCGGGTGTTAGGAGAGTATGCAGCGTCGCCAGCGGAAATCCTGCTCTGAACTCTCAGCGGTTTTGCTATCGCGTAATAAAACGCGAAGGCTTGAGATCAGCGGTCAGATCCATCCGGTTATTTTTTCTGTCTATGTCCGCCATCCGCTGCGATGGATCAATCTCCACTGAAGCGATTTCGGACATCGGCTTTTCGATCTGTGCTACATAAGTCTGATTCACCCAGTGCCAGGCATCGAGATCGACACGCGCAAGAGAATTGCCGTCGGATTTTTTCTTTCCCAGTGTTTCATTCAATGGAATGTACAGCAGTTGTTGCGTGCCATCCTTGTAAGTGACGACTACATCGAGTGGCATCGGGAAATCACCGACACGTTCAAGCTGAATCAGAGTCGTCGCCGATTCACCAACGACGGATCGGATCGCGTAGTCAATCTTTTTGGTGGTGTTAACCCAATAGAGCATGTACCATTTGAGTTCCATGTCGGATACGCGCTCCATCACGCGAAGGAAATCGTTTGGCTCAGGATGCCGCATCTTCCAGGTGTTGTAGTAAAGGCGCATGCCTTTGTAAAATACCGGATCACCAATGATGTATTTTAATTGCTGCAGGAACACCGTCCCCATCGAATAAGCGGCCGTGTTATAGGCAACATTCGTGTTGTAATGGTCGGCATGCTGGCTGATCGGTTCTTGAAGTCCGCGCTTGATGAGTGAGAAGTAGCTCTCATAACTGCCGTTGTGCGAAGACTCAATGGGCTGATTAAACATGGTCGCCATGGACTCCTGGCTTGAGAAGTCGGCATAACCTTCGTCGAGCCAGGGGTAGAGGGCTTCATTGGAGGCAAGTACCGCCTGATACCAGCTATGAGCAGCTTCATGAGCGGTAACGCCGACCAGGCTTCCAAAACTGCGTTCGCCGGTAATGAGGGTACACATTGGATACTCCATGCCTCCATCACCACCCTGGATAATGGAATACGTATCGTATGGATATTTTCCGAAGGTACTGTTCATGAATTCAAAATGCCTGACTGCGTAGGGCTGCATCTTCTTCCAGTTCTCTGTGGTCTTCTCACCGGGCTGGTAGAAGAAATGTAACTGCGGGCCGTTGGTAACGCTGGCTTGTTCATGAACGTAGTCGGGATCGGCGACCCACGCGAAGTCGATGACATTCTTGGCGACAAAGTTCCAGACAAGATCGCCGTCAGGACGTTTGACCTGCGTGCCGGGTTTTTCATATCCATAACCCACCTTGTCGGCATTTTGCAACTTACCCGTGCCGCATACGATGAATCGTGGATCCAGCGTAATAGAGACGTCAAAATCACCCCACACGCCGTGAAACTCGCGCGCCACATATTGATAGGCATGCCATCCGCGAAAATCATACTCGGCCATCTTGGGGTACCACTGTGTCATTGAGTAGGCTATGCCTTCCTTGTTGTCGCGACCCGATCGGCGTACCTGAATGGGCACCTGTGATTCGAACTGCATTTCAAAGGTGGCTTTCGACTTCGGCAAGATCGGCTTGTCGAGACGCACTTCCATGATGGTCCCATCGATGGTATAGGAAACCGCCTTTCC
>DATHKA010000166.1:0-14181 GCA_035489615.1 Chryseolinea sp. | reverse complement strand
GATCGGCTATCGCACGGGCATCAATGCTGAAGGCATTATCAGCCTGAAGCCAACCCTGGTGATTGCTGAAAAGGAGTATGTCGATGAAGCCGTTTTGGCTCAATTGCGCGCCACGCAAATTAGGCTGGTCATTATCGACCGGAACCAAAACTGGGACGATACCCAAAAGTTCATCAAGCAAATAGCCACCGCGTTGCACAAGGAGGTCGAGGGCGATAAACTCATTGCCGCGAATGAGGCGCAACTCGCGGAAGCGTCCAACTTATTGAAACGGGCGACATCAAAACCCAAGGTGCTATGCGTGTACAATCGAGGTACTTCTACCGTGAGCACTGCGGGCAAGGATACTTTTGGCGATATCACGCAGTATGTCGGTGCGATTAACGCTTTTGCAAACGAGCAAGGCTATAAGCCCCTCAATACGGAAGCCCTGATTGCAGCCAACCCCGACTACCTGTTAATGTTGTCCAGTGGTTTCGAAAGCATAGGCGGAACAGAAGGTGTGTTAAAAGTTCCGGGTGTTGCGCAGACTACGGCAGGCAGGAAGCGCCAGATCGTTTCGATCGACGCCCTGCGTCTTACCAACTTCGGACCAAGGTTTGGAGAAACGGTAAAGGAACTGGTCGTGCTGCTCCATCCTGAACTCAAACCAGATTAGCCATGACAGGGGTACTGGCCTTTACCGACCGGCACACGGCATTGATCCTGGGTGCACTGTCCATCCTGCTCGTGGGAACAACGTTGTTTTCATTGTCGGTGGGTGCCGTGCAGATCCCCCTTGCCGACGTATCCGTTATTTTGTTGCAGAAGCTCGGGTTGTTTCATTCGCGCGAAATGGATGAAACTTATGCGATCGTGATGGATAGCATAAGGATCCCACGTATAGTCATGACGTTACTTATTGGCGGCGCCTTAGGAATCAGCGGCGCCTCGCTACAGGGACTTTTTCGCAATCCCTTGGTCGAGCCTGGCATAATTGGCGTTTCAGGTGGCGCGGCATCGGGTATCGTGTTGTTAGTCGTGTTTGGTGCCGGATGGGGATTGGTCCAGGCGGGCTGGCTGCACGACGTCATACTTCCCGCGGTCGCATTTGCCAGTGGGCTGCTGGCGACGACGGTTGTTTTGCGGCTAAGCCGCCAAATGCAGCATACCAACATCGCCGTACTGGTGTTGATGGGAGTAGCCGTGAACGCCTTGGCTGGTGCGGTAATCGGGCTGGCTATATTCTATGCCGATGAGAACCAACTCAGGACATTTACATTTTGGACGTTGGGCGATCTGGGCGGAGCGACGCGGGATAAGCTGCTAGTAGCCGGTCCGTTGCTCCTGCTGTCGTCCCTTATGCTTTTGCGATATGCTCCTGCGCTCAATGCCCTGGCTTTGGGCGAAGCAGAGGCTTATCATTCGGGTGTCGACGTGGAGAAGTCGAAGCGAAACATCGTTTTTCTCAGCGCGCTGGCTGTAGGTGTCAGCGTCTCACTTGCCGGAATTATCGGATTCGTGGGCCTGGTGATCCCACACTTAGTCAGAACGCTCTTCCATGCCGACAATCGGCTGGTACTACCGGCTTCTGTGTTGGGTGGGGCATGGCTGTTGGTCTTCAGTGATGTCATTGCCCGCACCCTGGTGTCTCCGGCGGAACTGCCGATCGGTGTAGTCACGGCATTCATTGGTTCGCCATTTTTTATTGTGCTGCTTCTACGCGCAAAAAAGAGGGGAGAATTCTGATGCTGAACGCCGGGAACATATCGGTCAACATTCATGGTCGTCAGATCCTGCGAGAGGTATCGGTCAGAATTTCGCCTGGACAGTTCACCACCATCGTTGGACCGAACGGCGCGGGCAAGAGTACCTTGCTTCGCGTGCTTTCCGGCGAGTTCAGCGCATCAGCCGGACAGGTCATCATCAACGGCAAGGGCGTGGAGACGCTTAGTCCGAAAGCTCTGTCGCTGGTTCGCTCTGTGTTGCCTCAGGATACGCGCGTGCAATTTGCCTTTTCGGTTGAGCAGGTTGTTCTGCTTGGTCGACAGGCGCATGCGGCGACACGCCTGGAAAACGCAGCCGTATTGGATGAAGTAATGGAACTCACGGGCATCACGGCGTTCAGACGGCGTGTATACCACACGTTGTCAGGAGGTGAACGGCAGCGCGTGCAGTTGGCCAGGGTATTGGCCCAGGTTTGGGAACAGACGGTGTTTCCGCGCTATCTCTTGCTGGATGAGCCGACTTCCAGCCTCGATATCGCACAGCAGAATATCATTTTCGGCCTGGCAAGAGTGGCGTGTTCACGCAATATAGGCGTACTCGCTATTATTCACGACTTGAATCAGGCCGTACAGTTTGCCGACGAGATGTTATTCCTACAGGCTGGGCGGTGCGTGGCATCGGGTGCACCCGCCACAGTTTTCACCAAGTCAACTATCGAAGAAACATTCGGATGTAAGGTAGGCCTGTATCACGTCGAAGGCCGTGAACATCCTTTGATGGTTCCGGAGCTCGGAACAACGGCAACGCGATCGATACTTAAAGTAAACAATCAATCCAGTAATCTATAATTCTATGGAAGTAGCAGAATCAAATACAACGGCAAGTCTCAAGGAAAAGTGGGAAGCCATTCAGCAGTCGTGCCCGGGCATCCGCATTCGCGACGCGGCAAAAAAAATAGGTGTGGGCGAGGCGGTGTTGCTGGCGACTAAAACGGGCGATGACGTGATCCGCCTCAACGGTCCCTGGCCAACCCTGCTGCAAACGTTCAAGGAACTTGGGCGCGTGATGTCGCTTACGCGAAATGACGCCTGCATACTGGAACACAAAGGAAGCTTCCAATCGATTGATATCCTGGACAACGGTTCCCACAGCATGGCGACGGTAATCGGTCCCATCGAAACGCGCGTGTTCTTCGCTGCCTGGACGTTCGCCTTTGCCGTTACGGAAAACAAATCAGATCGCGTGCTCAAGAGCATTCAGATATTCGACAAGGCCGGCGACGCGATCACAAAAATTTACCTGCAAGAAGGGAGTAACGAAGAGGCTTTCAATCGCATCGTGACTGGCTTCCGGGCATCCGACCAAGGAAATATACTGGAGGTGGATCATTACGCCCCGGAAATATTCAATGCAAACTCCGACCACGAGGTGTTGCTCCGTGATTGGGCCGCGTTGAAAGACACACACGACTACTTTGGCATGTTGCGCAAGCACAGGGTTCGCCGGTATGACGCGATGGAAATTGCCAACGGAAAATTCACGACGCCCCTGGATGTTATGTTGGCGCCGTTGCACATCCTGGAGAAAGCAGCCGCCGCGAAGCTTCCCATCATGATATTTGCCGGGAACCGCGGAAACATCCAGATCCACCAGGGAAAAGTCCGTACCGTGCGGGTTCTTGAGCGTGGCCACACGGGGCCGGAACGCTGGCTGAACATCCTCGACCCGGATTTCAATATGCACCTCAGGCAGAATGATCTCGCGACCGCCTGGCTCGTGGAAAAACCTACGCTGGACGGAGTCGTTACGTCTGTCGAACTCTTTGATCACAAGCAGGAAATGGTCGTGCAATTCTTCGGTCTTCGAAAGCCGGGCATCCCGGAGCGCGAAGAATGGAGGAACCTCGTAAACGCGCTGGCGCCGGCAAACCTATGATACGGTATTTCAGATTGTGTTGGTTGACAATCCTGGTTGCGTACAGTTTGGATATCCATAACGCTACGGGCCAGGATTCAATCGCCACGAAAAATCTTGATGCCGTTATCGTGACGGCTACACGCAGTGAGCGCACCTTGTCCGAACTGCCGGTACCGGTTACCGTGGTACAAGGTGAACAGATCAGGAGCATGGGATCGCTGCGCCTGAACGATGTCCTGGCAGAACAAACGGGGATGGCCATCGTCACCGACCACGGAACGGGTGTTCAGCTCCAGGGCTTTAGTCCGGAGTACACGTTAATACTGGTCGACGGTGAGCCGCTTATTGGAAGGACGTCAGGCACGCTCGACCTCACACGCATAGCGGTCGGTAATATCAAACAAATAGAGATCATGAAAGGCCCCAGTTCAAGCCTGTACGGTTCAGAGGCGCTGGCCGGCGTGATTAACATTATTACCGATCGTCCCTCGGGCACCAACGGAAACGTTACTGCGCGTTACGGTACGAATGAAACATGGGATCTGGGAGGAACTTTGAACTACACGAAGTCGAAATTTGGTCTGTATGTGTTTGGCAACCATTACCGCACCGGTGGCTACGATTTCTCGCCTGAAGCGGAAGGTCAAACGGTGAGCCCGTTCTCCAACAGTACATTTCAATCGCGCGTTACTTATGGTTTGTCCGAGCGGACACGGATCAGTCTATCGGGAAGGTATTTCTATGAGAAGCAGGAGAATTCCACCAATGTAGGGACGACCACGGATCCCGTGGTGGTGAATGGCACCGGCGACATAAAGGACTGGAATATCAATCCGGTTATCACTCACAAGTTTACGGACAAGCTGAAGACCACCTTTAGATTTTACGGTACTCAGTATAGTACCAACTCATTGCTAACCTACCGGCAAGACGGGGGTACCTACGACGCCACGTACTTTGATCAGACGTTTTACCGGCCAGAAGTGCAGGCAGAGTATTTCTTTAACGAAAGAAATGCGCTTAGCCTTGGCGTTGGACGCATATGGGAAAGTGTTGAGGCAACGCGCTACGACGATAAAATGAAATATCAGACGAACTATGTTTATGCGCAGTACGAATGGCAGCCCCTGAAGAAACTCAACTTGCTGGCGGGTGCGCGGTTCGACGATCACTCAGCCTATGGGTCGCAAGTGAGCCCGAAGCTATCGGTCCAATACGATGTTGTGAAATCGCTGGCCGTTCGTGCCTCGTACGGCAAGGGTTTCAAAGCACCTGACTTCCGCCAGCTCTACCTCAATTTCACCAACTCAACGGTCGGATATACCGTGCTGGGTTCAAAGACGGTTGAAGATGGGATCCTTCAATTACAGGAGCAAGGACAGATTCAGGCGATGCTGGCAGATCCCTCGACGTTTGGCGACATCAAGGCCGAATCGTCCAGCGCCTATAACTTCGGCTTCAAGCTGAATCCTTTCCAGCGACTAACGGCCAACCTGAACTTCTTTCGCAACGATGTAACCGACCTGATCGACACGAAAGCTGTTGCGCTGAAGACCAACGGTCAGCAGGTGTTCAGCTATTACAATATCGCCGAAGTGTATATGCAGGGATTGGAAGCAGACGTAGCCTATGTCTTTAACACAGGCCTCGCACTTTCGGCGGGCTATCAGTATCTCGATGCAAAAGACAAGGCCGTTGTGAAACAGCTGGAGGCGGGAACGGTTTACGCGCGAGACCCCGGGACCAACCTGACCCGCAGGGTGACAAAAGGGGAATACGGCGGCCTGCTCAACCGCTCGAAGAACATGGCAAATGCCAAACTCTTCTACGAGCATGCAGAAACCGGGTGGAGTGCAACGACGCGTATTATCTATCGCGGCCGTTACGGAATCTCCGACACGAACAACAACAATATCCTGGATGCGGATAGCGAGTACGTTGACGGATATGCAACCGTCAACGTATCCGTGGCGAAGACCTTTGGCCGCTGGCTCAGGCTCCAGGTGGGATGCGACAATATTTTCGACTACACCAACAAGACTTACATCCCGTCGCTCCCCGGACGATTGGTATGGGGAAGTGTAGGACTAACCTTCGGGGGCAGAAAATCATCCGAGAAATAATAACCATTTAACCTAACAAACGAATACAATGAAAAGTGTAATTAGAATGAATGCGTTGCTGCTGATGTCTTTGGCTCTTTGTGGAACCTCCTGTGACGACAGCGATGATGCAGCGCCAAAAGCACAGCCGCTGAAGGCGTCTGAAGTTGCCGACCTCGATGCGACAAGTACGGGCAAGTACACATTCTACAGTTTCGCCGACGGTGCTGTCGTTGCCAATGCCGACAGCGCTTCTTCGAAATGGGATATTGGATTCAGGGGTACGACCCTTATTTTAAACAGCGGTGTAAGTGGTCCAGGTTCGGCGTCCGGGCAGATCGTTGACGGTATCTTCGAAGAAATTGCAGAAGCACCCGCTGCCGGATACGCGCAAGATACCGATGCGGCAAAAGCCATTCTGGGAAGTAGCGGCTGGTACACCTACACAGGAACCGCCAGTGTTCCCAATCACGCTATCCTGCCGAATGCGGGCAAAGTGCTCGTACTCAAGACTGCTGCCGGTAAGTACGTGAAGGTGGAAATTATCAGCTACTACCTGGGCAATCCCTCAACCAACACCGCCGAGTTTGCCGATCTGGCATCACGTCCCGCGTCACGGTATTACTCCTTCCGATATCTCTATCAGCCGGATGGCACCACAAACCTGGAGGCAACGGAGTAAACGCCTATGCATCAGCAACAAGATTCTCCATTAAGCATCCTGGCCGAATGCCAGAATGGGTATATCGGTGTATGCGACTGTTGTCATGAGTACAACTTTGTATACAAGAACTTACTGCTGGCGTTTCGTCAGGATGAACTGGTGCGTTTCTGCGAATGGCTGATTGAGTATCGCTACCATAGGGAGACCTTCCTGCCGCTTCCCCATGGCCGCACACGGGTTTACAAGAGCCCGCTCAGCAACATGTTCATTGCCTTTCACGAGGAAGAGCTGGACGACGTACACCAGATGTTCTCGCAGGCCCGCCTGCTGATTGAGGCACGTGGCATCGTCCAGCCAAAATGACGGCCTGATCTTCCTGCGGATTTCATTTCCATATACCCTCTAAAGGGTATATGGAAAATGACTTAGCCAGGGGATTGGGACCGTCACTGTGGGCCAGTATTTTTATAATTTAAATTTCGTGTAAACTGAATTTTGACTTCCGCGTGAAGAAGGAAAAGCATAAAAAACTTAAGTACTGGATCGGGAAAGCGCATCTGTGGCTCGGCTTGAGCTCCGGTCTGCTGATCTTTGTAATTGCCATAACAGGTTGCCTTTACGCGTTTCAGGCCGAGATTACCGACGCCATCGAACCCCACCGTTTTGTTGAAGCACAAAACCGCCCTGTGCTGCTGCCTTCTGTAATGAAGAAGATCGGAGAGGAAGCGCTGCCTGGCAAACACATGCATGCCATTCTGTACCCAACGCCTGGTCGTGCTGCCCAGGTGATCTACTACAACGACGATCCGCTTTATTACTATGTGGTATATTTGAACCCGTACACGGGTAAAGTGATCAAGGTCAGCGATGAAAACGCAACCTTCTTCCGATTCATTCTTGACGGCCACTTTTACCTGTGGTTGCCTCCGGAAATCGGCCAGCCGATCGTAGCCAGCATCTCGCTGGTCTTCCTCGTGATGCTGATCTCAGGTATTGTGCTGTGGTGGCCAAAAAACAAGGTGGCATCAAATCAGCGATTCTCGATTAAGTGGAGTGCCCGATGGCGAAGGAAGAACTACGACCTGCACAACGTTTTGGGTTTCTATAGCTCTGCTATTGCCTTGATCCTGGCATTGACAGGATTGGTGTGGGGATTCCAGTGGTTCGCGAATGGATTGCACACCGTGGCAGGCGGAGAAAAGTCTTTGCTTTTTACGGAACCCGTTTCTGACTCCACGAAAGCATACGATAGAGAGCAGCCCGCCATAGATGTGCTGTATCAGCGGATGCGCACAGAGAATCCCACGGCAAAGATCATAGAGGTGCACATTCCCGTGACCCGCAGTTCTGCAATTGAAGTAGCCATCAATCCCGACGATGAAACGTATTGGCAAACCGACTACCGATATTTTGACCAGAACACATTGGCTGAATTATCGGTTGACCATATCTATGGAAAGCTGGCCGATAACAGCGCCGGCGACAATCTCATCCGCATGAACTACGATATTCATACCGGCGCGGTGATTGGACTTCCGGGCAAGATTCTCGCGTTTTGCGCTAGCCTTCTCGTTGCGTCCCTTCCGGTTACCGGTTTTTACATATGGTACGGCAGGAGAAAGAAAGAAAAAGCTGAAAGCCTTCGTAAGGTGAAGAGCAAGTCGGTGAAACAACCTATGCCGGTTGCCGTTCAACAGTAATTATGATAAGCTCTTTTAGAAAGGTCGGTTTGGCAGAGGGTTGTTCCTTCCTGGTTCTCTTACTCATAGCCATGCCGCTGAAGTACTTCTTCAATTTTCCAGAGGCAGTGAAAGTGGTGGGATGGGCCCACGGATCACTCTTCATAGTATATGTGGTGATGTTGCTGGTATTGCAAGTAAAGTACCGTTGGCCATTTCTTTTTTTCGCGAGTGCGTTTATAGCATCCCTCATACCCTTGGGCACCTTCGTGCTTGATAAGTATCTTAAGGAAAAAGAGGCAGCCGCTTCCTGAACGCTGCCTTCTCCGTGCTGCATACAAAACAAAAGGCCGGCACTGAAGCGCCGACCTTTTGATTATTCGATGTCAGGCTGTGGAGCCTGCCAATCACTTATTTCTTCTTCTTGCCGGCCTTCTTGGGAGCGACTTTCCTGGGAGCGGCTTTCTTTATCACCTTCTTCACCGCCTTTACCAGTTTCTTAGTGGCTTTCTTCACGGTCTTCTTTACAGACTTGACTGCCTTCTTGGCGACCTTAGCCACTTTCTTGACAGCCTTTTTCGCTGCGGCCTTTTTCGCTGCTTTCTTGGCTACGGGCTTCGCAGCCTTCTTTGCTACCTTGACAGGCCTCTTGGCGGACGCTTTCCTGGCAGGTTTAGAAGCAACCTTGCTGGCGGGCTTCTGCGCCGCAGGCTTAGCAGTACTTGAACCGGCAACTACCGCAATCTGTTTGGCCATCAGGTTCAGCGCCGAACCTGCCTTGAACCACTCGATCTGTCCGGCGTTATATGTGTGATTCACCTTTATCGAGTCCTTGGAGCCATCCTTATGGTGGAACACCATCGTCAGCTGCTTGTCCGGGGCAAAGCTCGTAAGGTCTGTAATATCGATCGAATCGTCCTCCTGGATCTTATCGTAATCACCCTCGTTAACGAACGTAAGGGCAAGCATGCCCTGCTTTTTCAAGTTGGTTTCGTGAATCCGCGCGAACGACTTCACCAGAATGACGCGAATGCCGAGGTGCCGGGGTTGCATGGCAGCGTGTTCGCGTGATGAACCTTCACCGTAATTATGGTCGCCTACAACGATCGTAGGGACGCCAGCTGCCTTGTAGGCCCTTTGCGTGGCAGGAACAGCACCGTATTCACCGGTGAGCTGATTCTTCACATTGTCGGTCTTCTCGTTGTAGTAGTTCAACGCACCCGTAAGGGTGTTGTTGGCGATGTTGTCGAGGTGACCGCGGAAGCGCAGCCAGGGACCAGCCATCGAAATGTGGTCAGTCGTACATTTCCCTTTAGCTTTTATCAGCAGTTTCATGCCGATTAGATTTCTGCCATCCCAGGTAGCAAACGGGCTGAGCGCCTGGAGTCTGTTCGAGTTGTCGGCAATTTTCACTTGCACGTTGCTGCCGTCTTTGGCAGGTGCCAGGTATCCGGCATCCTTCACTTCAAATCCGCGCGGCGGGAACTCAAAGCCAGTTGGCTCATCCAGTTTCACGGCAACGCCCTCGCTATTGGTAAGCGTGTCGGTGAGTGGATTGAAAGTGAGATCACCGGCAATGGCAAAGGCAGTCGTTATTTCAGGCGAGGCCACGAATGCATGTGTATTCGGATTGCCATCGTTTCGTTTCGCAAAGTTCCGGTTAAATGAAGTAATAATAGAGTTAGCACGGTTCGGATCGTTCGTATGGCGAGACCATTGACCGATGCAGGGACCGCAGGCATTGGCCAGCACGACACCGCCCATTCTTTCAAACACATCGAGATAACCGTCGCGCTCAACGGTATAACGAACCTGTTCAGAGCCTGGAGTGATCGTAAACTCGGCTTTGGCCTGGAGCTTCTTATCTACCGCCTGTTTGGCGAGTGAAGCCGAACGCGTGATGTCTTCGTAAGAGGAGTTTGTGCACGATCCAATGAGACCTACTTCGAGACGCTGCGGCCAGTTGTTTTTCTTCACTTCGTTGGCGAATTCCGATATGGGTATCGCACGGTCGGGTGTGAAAGGACCGTTTACGTGTGGCTCAAGCGTTGACAAGTCAATCTCAAAAACCTCGTCGAAATACTTCTCAGGGGATTCATATACTTCCGGATCTCCCGTAAGATGTTCTTTCACCTTGTCGGCCATCTCGGCGACGGCCTTACGGCCAGTACCGCGAAGATATTCCGCCATTTTTTCGTCGTAGCCAAAAGTTGAAGTGGTAGCACCGATCTCGGCACCCATATTACAGATGGTGCCCTTGCCCGTACAGGAGAGCGTACGCGCGCCGGGACCAAAGTATTCAACGATAGCGCCGGTTCCACCCTTAACGGTTAGGATACCCGCCACTTTCAGAATGACATCTTTTGAAGAAGTCCAGCCACCCAACTTGCCGGTGAGTTTTATGCCAATGAGTTTGGGCCATTTCAATTCCCAGGGCATACCCGCCATCACGTCGACAGCATCAGCACCACCCACGCCAATTGCCAGCATACCGAGGCCACCTGCGTTAACGGTGTGAGAGTCGGTTCCGATCATCATGCCGCCCGGGAATCCGTAGTTCTCCAGCACAACCTGGTGAATGATACCGGCACCTGGCCGCCAGAACCCGATTCCAAACTTGTTGGAGACCGATTCCAGGAAGCTGAACACTTCACCGCTGGCGGTTATGGAATCTGAAAGATCCTTTTGCGCACCATCCTTTGCCAGGATGAGGTGATCGCAATGTACGGTAGAGGGTACGCGCACCTTCGGAATACCGGCAGACATAAATTGAAGGAGCGCCATCTGGGCCGTTGCATCCTGCATGGCAACCCGGTCGGGGGAGAAGTTTACGTACGACTTCCCCCGGTTGAATACCCCGACATGCTGTTCTCCGTGTAAATGGGCGTAAAGGATCTTCTCAGAGAGAGTGAGCGGTTTGTTTACAACTTTACGGGCCTTAGCAATGCGCGATGGCAACTGCTTGTAGAAGGCCTCAAGCATGTCAAAATCGAATATCATGGTTAAATATTTTAGCAGCGCTAAAATAGTAATTTTTTCTTCCGCGCTATGGATTGCTGGAGAAAGCAGGTTGCGACTTGTGTTCGCCGGTGAACTCGGTATAGGTACGGCCTCTGCGCGGGCTTCTGATTTTGTCCAGCATGTAATTCAGAGCAGTTGTTTCTTCGGCAGTTAAATTACTGACCGACTCGCTCAATCGCGCGATTTCGGGGTCAATAGTGCTAAGAAATTCGAGCCCTTTGGAAGTGATCGTAACGTCGACGGCGCGCTTGTCCTTGACGGCGCTTTGGCGAATAACCAGGCCTTTCAGCCGCAATCTTTCGACAATGCGCGACACATCCGACATCTTATCAAGCATCCTCGCCTTGATGAGGTTCACTGAGGCAGCCTTGGGATGCTGTTCCTTCAGAATATTCAACACGTTGTACTGCTGACGTGTGATGTCATGCTTTTTAAAGGCATCATTCATCAGGTTGATAATGAAATAGTAGGTGTGAAAGATGTTTACGAGTGCGCGCTGATGATCGTTGCGCGCCTCCAAGAGGTGCTTCTCGTACGACATGGTAAACTGGCTCCGTTAGGTTTAGGTGGTGACCGAAAATAGCCAGTTTTAAGCAGAAATGTGTGATGGACGGTCGATGAAATTAAAGCAACCGTTTGAACCGCGTCATTTGCTATTGATGTAGTTGAGAAACTCGCGCTTTATGTTCTCGTCCCGGAACTTTCCGGAGAAATAAGCAGTGCCCGTCTTGCTGTTCGTATCGCCTACTCCGCGAGAAGCAACACACATGTGATTGGCGTCGAGCACCACGCCAACATCTTGCGTGTGGAGCACTCGCTCCATCTCTTTTCCAATTTGGACCGTGAGGCGTTCCTGCACCTGCGGGCGCTTGGCATAATACTGAACGATGCGGTTTATCTTGGATAATCCGATCACTTTACCGCTGGAAAAATAGGAAACGTGTGCCTTGCCGTATATTGGAACAAAGTGATGTTCGCAATGAGAATAAAACGTAATGTCCTTCTCGACCAGCATCTGATCGTAGTTGTACTTATTCTCGAACAAACGCGCGTGTGGACGGTTCTTGGGATTCAATCCGGCGAACACTTCCTTCACGTACATCTTGGCCACCCGACGCGGTGTGCCGTTCAGACTATCGTCTGTGAGGTCGAGTCCGAGGATGTTCATGATCTCCCGAAAGTGTTTCTCGATCTTTTCAATCTTGGTGTCGTCGTCCAGCGCAAAGGCATCGTCCCTCAGCGGCGTCTCCAGAGAGGTAAGCAGATGGTCGTCCGACAGATCCTCCTCTGATGAATCAATGGGCCGGATATTCAACGAAATTTCTTTCGGTCTCATACAAGGTTATTTTCAGTTCAAACTTCTCGTCAATCTGCTGACGCAATATCCGCCAGGTAATCAACGCAATGTTTTCCGCCGTAGGATTCAAGTCACGGAAATATTCGGTGTCGAGGTTCAGGTTCTTGTGATCGAACTTTGACAACACATGTTTCTTGATAACGTCACTCAACTCTTTTAGATCAAAAAGATATCCGGTTTTCTGATCGGGCTCGCCAGTCAGGCTGACGATCAACTCATAATTATGTCCGTGATAGTTGGGATTATTGCACTTGCCAAATACCTGCTGATTCACCTCATCCGACCATTCGGGATTGTGCAGCCGATGTGCAGCATTAAAATGCTCTCTTCTGGAGACTTTGATCCTCATCCGTTACAACTTCATCAGTTAGAATAAAACAGGAATATAGGGAAAAGGTTCAGTATGCCTTCGAATAGCCCCAGGCAGGGGAGTGCAAAGGCCATTAGTTGAAAAACTTTCCTGGCTTCGGAAACCATCTGCCGTCTGCTTCTGTTGTAATCACTACTAGTTTAATAGACTAAAGATTACGATATTTATGGCGATTGTAACACCGACGAGAGGGTGAGGGGCGCTTTAAATCGAATTTGATCATAGTAACTTACTCATTTTAAGTTGATTATATAATGCTTGAGTAGTGATGTCCTGATTCATTTTTAGACCGGTATTCGATCATCTAAATACTTTCTGACCCTGAAAAGCATGCGTTTTGAAGACATTCAAGTAAGGATTGAGCAGTATAAATCTGAGGGAAAGACCCTGTTTACCACCAGTTCTTTTCAGTCACATAGCCTGGTGTTATTGCACATCCTGAGCCGGATTGATAACACTATCCCCATTTATTTTATTAACACGGGGTTTCATTTCCCGGAAACGGTAAAATTCAAGGACCGGATCGCAGATGAATTTGGGCTAAATATCATCGACCTCAAATCCGATGTTCCAAAGTTCATGCAGCGCGATCCTCAGGGCAAGCTGCTGTTCACGTCCGATCCGGATCATTGCTGCTATCTGAATAAGACCCGCCCCGTAGATGCTATCTTGCTGTCGCACGACGTCTGGATTAATGGTGTTCGCGCGGATCAAAGTGCGACCCGGGCGGCCATGAAAGAAGAACAACCGGCGAAGCATGGATGCATGCGCTTTCACCCCATGCTCGACTGGAATGCGCGGATGATATGGCAATACCAGAAGGAGCATCAGCTTCCTCGCCATCCACTTGAATCATCGGGATATGTCAGCATCGGTTGCGAACCCTGCACCCGGCGTCTTGACCCCGACATGCAGGAGCGCGAAGCGCGCTGGTTTGGTATGAACAAAGTAGAGTGCGGATTGCATACCGACCTCATCAATAAGTAACCACCTCCATTTACATGAACGTCCTCGTAACAGGCGGCGCCGGCTATATTGGCACGGAGCTGATAAACTTACTCACTTCCAACAGCGCAGTGGACAAGGTGATCATTTACGATAACCTCAGCCGACAGAATTACAATCTTTTCCTTGGACTTAAACTCCACTATCACAAAAAGATCCACTTTGTAAAGGGCGAATTGCTTGACTCCCGCTCGCTCAGGAAAGTACTGAAGGGCGTAGATGTCGTCTATCACCTCGGGGCCAAAGTGACCACGCCCTTCGACAGCTCCGATTCGCATGCCTTTGAACAGGTAAATCACTGGGGAACAGCCGAGCTGGTTTACGCCATTGAAGAAAGCACAGTCCGCCGGTTTATCTAT
>DATHKA010000165.1:0-13151 GCA_035489615.1 Chryseolinea sp. | reverse complement strand
CCTTCACCACCGTATGGACCAGATCGTCGAGAATGAACGAATTAAGCGTTCTATGATGCACTCTCAGCCATGCCATCTCCTCCCTAACAAAGCCCCAGATCTTAAAGGCGTTGGCTGCGCATAACCCTATCGTTATGATGTTTTCAGTCCATGAACTTATTGGATTGACGCGATGCACCACCGCACCGTGAAGGGGCCTTTCGCCGGTGCTGGAGACATCGCGGCAAAGGATAACAACCTTTTCGAAACGTTTCGTCAGTACCGGCAGTTCATTTTCCAGGAATGATTCATAGAGACCGTACGGAAAGTGGTTGGTCACCAATAAGACGCTCGCTCGTGTCGCAGGTTCGTGTCCATCCTTATCAGTTCCCGACTTACTCATACACCAGCTACTTCATTGACGAGACCCAGGATTATCGCGGCACTCTTCTCGGCATTGAGGTCTCGGGCGGCCGCCGCCGAACGACTTTTGAAGGTCGCGATGTCGGAGGCCGTAAGGGGTTTGAGTTTGGTTGCCAGGGAGATGGGAGTGAAGTCTTCAGCCACCACGCCGTTGCCGTATTGGCCAACAATCTCGGCCATCTCGGGTGTGGGGCCGATGGCCACGCCGAGCCTTCCCTGGATGAAATCAAACAGCTTGTTGGGAAGCGTGTTCTCGTAGTTGAAGTTGATGGGCGGAAGTAGAAATACGCCTATGTCATAGGCATTCACCGTCTTCACGACCTGCGTGATGGGCACGGGGTCGAGAACTTTGATGCGTTTATCATTGCTGGCGAGTTGCTTCAGGTTATCAATATAACTGGCCGTGGCAGATGAAGCGAAGCCAGGTTTGAGCAAGATAAGATCAAGTGTAAACCGGTTATCGAGGTTCCTCATCATTTCTATCATCAGTTCCAAACGCCGTGAAGGCGTAGCGATGCCGTGATGCACCAGCCTGATGAGGTCGGACCTGACGGGCGACGCCGCAATGTCAGTGTAAACGTTGGCGTTCATTACCACAACGGGGCGTCTCCCAAAATTCTTTTCGTATTCGCGGGCAAGACCTTTGCCAACGGTCATCATACCCGCAATGCGCGGTATGTATTGGCGGCATAGCCAGGTATTAAATCCCTGAAAGAATATCCGCCAGGATAGTTTGTCTTCGAAATGGCGAGGTGCGTATTCGTGCGCATCAAAGATGACGCGGACGCTGGCAGGAAACCGGAAGGCGATGGGCAAAGTCTCCACATCGTTCGCAATGATCACATCGAAGTTTCTTCCTGCAAGCTCATCGACGATGTAGTAATAATTGTGCAGGATGCGATGAGCCATGGAATACAGGCCGAGCAGAAGAAAGACGCTCGCAAAAGCCTTCCGCAGGAACGTGAGTTTCGTGGGCGTAATGGCGATTACTTCGAAGTCTTTCTCGGGTTCGCCATCAAAGCATACGACGGTTGTTTCGTAGTGATCCTTCAACGCCAGCACCTGTCGCCGAACGCGGGCGTCGTGTTTGAAGCTGCTCAGGACGATGACCAGTAGTTTTTTCTTCATGCGGACAACTTCGCAGGCTTAAGACGACCTGGATTGTCTTTCACAAACCGTTCCCAGGAGGGTGCTGTCGCTTTCGTCGTATTTTTTTGATAGTGATGACACAACGCCACCGCCAATGCATCCGTGGCATCGAGTAATTTGGGAAGTTCCTTCAGCGCAAACAAAGTCATCAGCATTTTGGCTACTTGTTCCTTCGAGGCATTGCCATTGCCAGTTACGGACTGTTTCACCTTCTTCGGCGCATATTCTATGATGGGCACCTGCCGTGATAAGGCTGCCGCCATCGCGACTCCTTGAGCACGTCCCAACTTGAGCATGGACTGAACATTCTTTCCAAAGAACGGTGCCTCGAGGGCAACTTCATCGGGACAGAACTCCTCCACCAGCGTAATAACCCGCTCAAAGATCTTCTTCAGTCGCAGTTCATGGCCCACATACTTGCTGAGGTGAATGACTCCGAATTGTAGCAGGGTAATCCGACTGCTTCGGATCATAATGACGCCGTACCCCATTACGTTGGTACCAGGATCCAGCCCAAGAATGATCTTTTCCTTTTCCACTTTAACCACGTAGCAAGATAAGCGGTTTTTGGATGCGATGCGGCTTAAGATTCACCTTAGAATATTAACCACGCCTTTCCTGGACCCCAGGCAGCCGTTGCCCATGATAAAGTAATACACTCCTGAGGCCAAGCCCGTGCCGTTCCACTGATTGTCGTATGAAGGCGAATAATGAACGCGTTCGCCCCATCGATTGAAGATCTCAAGAGAAATAGGTATTTCTGTTTCGTTGCCGATCACAAATGACTCATTAAATTCATCGCCGTTCGGCGTGATTATATTTGGAACAGATGGCTCCTGGCTAATCATTTTGATTTTAAGCGTATCGGATGTCACGCCACAAGCGTTGCTCAACGTCGCCCAGTAGGTGCCAACGTTTTTCATTTCGCGTTTTGGTTGGTTACTGCCATCGTCCCAAAGGACCTGGAATGAGGGGTCATCTGGCGCCTCTAGAATCCACCCTTTGAATTCGCAGGCCAGTATATCTTCCCCTAGCGAAAAGTTGTACGGGGTTGTCAGAAATTCTACTTGAACGCTGTCCTTCAATTGTGCGCAAGGTCCAGTGATCGTAGCAACATACCAGCCGGAGGTTTGTGCTATAATTGAAGGTGTGGTTTCCCCGGTGTTCCATTGAATTTGGTAGTCCGCTTCAGACAGTCCTGACGAAATCTCGACATGATCGTCATCACAAATCTCAAGGTCTGCGCCGAGATCCAGCATCGGAGTGCTTGCGCCCTGCTGAATGACTTCAATACGCTTTATGCGATGGTTGATCGATGGTCCGGAGGGCAGCCACGGAGACGTGCTATTATTGTCCCTATAAAATGCTGAGCAAGCATCGCCCGCTTCGTTACTAAGGCCCATGGAAAACGTGGATGATGAGAGTTGTTGAGCAACGAATACACCAAAATAGGTCTGGTTGGCTACGTTGTCTGGAAGGCCAGTTTCATTGCTAGGACGGCTCTGAGCCCGAAAGCTTGACGCACATTGTATTTCTAACGTCATCCGACGACAGTGCCCGGTTCCAGAGGCGTATATCATCAATCAAGCCTTTAAACCTGTAGACCACTCCGTTTGAGATGAAGTAGGCAGACGACGAAAAGCCGGGTTTACTTGAGTCCATTGGCAGACTTGTTTCCCCCACGTATGAGCTGCCCACGTTCACCCCATTTAGATAAAGATCCATATTAGCAACATCAGTAACGACTGCTGTGATATGATTCCAGGATCCAGTTATCAGGTTGACGTTTGCATTTTTTCCTCTTCGAAAGGCAGGACTATTGCCCCCCAAACCGTCCCCATAATCCAAGGAAATCAAGTTCTTATTGACGATCAGCCTGAAGCCAGTGTAGATGGGGTCACAGTTTCTGTTTGTAAAGATGGGTGCAGCGAGTGTGTTTGATGGATCCAAATATACCCATGCGGAGACAGTGAACGGGAACTCCAGGTCTTCATAGATATCGCCGAAATCAATGTAATCGTCGATACCATCAAAGAGTATGGCGCCACCTGAACCGACATTGTCAGATTGTGCGAATGAATAACGATGGAGTGCGGCAAGAAATACAAGTGGCAGTAGTAGACTTCTAACGCTCATTTAGGTAACAGAATATCCTGGCAAGATACTAAGAATTTGGATGCTACTGGGAACATTTGTTTGCAGTTTATTTCACAGGTATGCAGGGTCGAATTGTTTACAAGGCGGGTGTGGTTTTGTTTGTACAGGTAACTGATGTAAGGATTTAGGTTTGAATAATGAAGTAAGTTTCTGCCAGAATTTTTGTGATCAGAATCAATTCATCAACTTTGTCAGAGGCTGAATGATGTGACATGATTTCTATCGTTGTCCTGATCGTCTTTATCTGTTATGCAGGACTGGTGGCAATCCTCGCGATAGGCTGGAGGTTGGCTAGCACAAAGCCTATGGAGGGGAGCGTAAGCGCCGCTCTGGAAGGTGGGCCGCTCATAAGTGTACTCGTGGCAGCACGAAATGAGGAGAGATGCCTTCCGATCCTTTTGAAGGACTTAGGCGCCCAGCACTACCCCAACTATGAAGTAATCATCGTGGATGATCAGTCAGAAGATAATACGGCTGATGTTTGTCGGCGGGTCGTTGCTGACGATCCACGCTTTCGCCTTGTTTCAGCCAATGGCGAAGGTAAGAAAGCAGCGTTGACGCAGGCCGTCGCAGCAGCACAAGGGCTATGGATAG
This sequence comes from Chryseolinea sp., assembly GCA_035489615.1. Lineage (GTDB taxonomy): Bacteria > Bacteroidota > Bacteroidia > Cytophagales > Cyclobacteriaceae > Chryseolinea. Next base: position 8,849 of record DATHKA010000165.1, on the reverse strand, counting down.
TGACGACCGATGCCGACTGCCGGGTAGGGCCCAATTGGCTAGCTGCCATGACACAAATGTTTGTTAATGAAACGGTCATGTTGTGCTTCGGCCCGGTAGGAACGTTCGGGTCGACTAGGTTTGATTGCATGCAGTCGATGGAATTTGCCGCGCTCATTGGGTCCGGTGCTGCTACAGCGGCTTTTGGAAAACCGACTATGTGCAACGGTGCTAATCTAGCATACCGCAAGGCGGCATTTGTGGCCGTAAACGGATATTCGGGCAATGAAAAAATTCCCTCCGGCGACGACGAATTCCTGATGCGCAAAATCTACAACCAGTTTCCTGAATCTGTTCGATATTGCGCTGACGCTAATGCATTGGTAACGACAGGGACGTCGCCGACTATCAATGCTTTCTTTGAACAACGTGTTCGGTGGGCAGGAAAGTGGAGATATAACACCAGTATGACGGCCAATCTGCTAGCCCTCGGGATGCTTTTGTTTCATCTTTGCATGTTGGCCCTTCCAGTTCTGCTTGTTACGGGCACGATTAAGCCTTCCGTTGCTTTACTCTGCATTTTAATAAAGGTCGTTGCCGAATTGTACTTCCTCTACTCTTTGCGATCGCTAATGGTGTTACGGTGGAGTTGGACGGCTTTTCTCATATTGCAGCTTGTCCACAGCTGCTACGTAGTAGTCGTCGCTATTTGGTCTCAGTTTTCAGACTTTCAATGGAAAGGCAGGCGTCTCAAGTCTCTTATGACCAGTGGCCAGTGAGAACGAGCGTCAAAAACATTCCCCCTTGCCGGCACGAAATCGTGATGCAGGCTCACACGGGCAGTAATGTTGCACAGAAAACATTGTTAAACAAGCCGGCACTGACTAGGTGTAAATTCGGTTTTCATGATAACTTTACAGGATAATGACCGAGCAAACGCTTAAGACAAAATTTGAAATTAAGGAACTCGAACTCAATGCGTTGCTGGAGATCACGCAGGCTATTAACAATAACCTCAGCGAGGAGTCGTTGTACAAAATTTACAACTTCACGTTGCGTTCGAACCTGAACATTAAGAAGCTCGCGCTGTTCGTCTTCGATGAAGAATGGAGCTGCAAGGTCAGTTTTGGTACGGCCAAATTCTTTACCAAGGCGCATCTGCTGCCCGAGTTCAAGACCATACAGGACATTACCCATCTGAAGCAATTCAAGAAGTGTGAGTTTTCCGTGTTTGACATCATTATTCCGGTTACTCATAAAAGCACAACGCTTGCTCTCGTTTTCGTGGGTGGGCTGGAAAAGGGCGATCCTCGTTACGAGAACGAGGATGGTATCAAGTTCATCCAGGCGCTAAGCAACATCATCATCGTCGCGATTGAGAATAAGAAACTCGTGCGCAAGCAGTTATCGCAAGAGTCGTTCCGAAAGGAGCTGGAGATTGCCAGTGACGTACAGCAGTTCCTTTTTCCCGACAAGCTGCCTAACACGCCGCAGCTAAAGATCGAGGCGAGTTATCTTCCGCACGACATGGTCGGCGGCGACTACTACGATTATATTCCGATCAATAAAAACCAGTTCCTGATTTGTGTCGCAGATGTGAGTGGAAAAGGCATTCCGGCGGCACTTATGATGTCGAACTTTCAGGCATCGTTGCGCACGTTACTTCGGCAAACACCGAATATCCGCGACATTATTGAAGCGCTGAACTTTCAGGTATTGGAAAATACTAAAGGTGAAAAATTCATCACCTTCTTTGCTGCGATCTACGACCTCCGTCTGCGGACGATGGTGTATGTAAACGCAGGTCATAATCCACCGATATTGATTGACCGAAAGAATGGCATGATGCTTTTAGAGGAAGGATCTACCGTGTTGGGGGCCATGCACCCGCTGCCATTCCTCAATGAAGGATTCATCCCCGATATCGACGACTTCCTATTGTTTTGTTACACCGATGGACTTACGGAAACCGTGAATGAAGAGGGTAAGGAGTTTGGGTCAGAACGCCTGACAGAATATTTCCAATCGGAAGACATTCTCTTTAAAAACCTCAATACGATCCACCAGGACCTTATCGTGGACCTCGACACCTTTAAAGGTTTGAAAGGCTATCACGACGACATTACGATATTATCCTGTAGGGTAGGGTAAGGGTTAGTTTGTGGGTGCTTTACTAACAACATGGTTCACCGTACGCCGTTCTTTTTTCCATGGCTTTATCCCGCGCTCACCTGGCGTATACCTGACGCGCCGAAAACGCTTTTTCTAACCTTCGATGATGGGCCTGTGCCGGGCCCGACGGAATTTGTGGTCGACACGCTGGCAGCGGCAAGGGTCAGCGGAACATTCTTTTGTATTGGAGACAACATTCGGAAACATCCGGAGGTGTACCGCTCCCTGCTTGCGCAAGGTCACCGGGTTGGCAATCACACGTTCAATCACCTGAATGGGTGGAGGGCAACGGCAGAAAATTATCTGGACAATGTTCGTGCCTGCGCGGACGTTATGAATGAGCCCGGCGCAACGGTAGGTCGCCCGTTGTTTCGCCCGCCGTATGGACGCATCACACGCGCGCAAATAGACGGTCTGTCGTCTTTCAAGATTGTAATGTGGGATGTACTCACGATGGATTACCGGCGCACATTGGGTCCCGAGCGATGTCTTCGAAACACGATTGGTGCCGCGCGGGACGGTTCGATCGTGGTGTTTCATGATAGCGTCAAGGCGGAAAAGAACCTTCGGTATGTGTTGCCGAGATTTATAGATCACTTCAAATCCCTTGGCTTCGAATTTAATGTTGTTCCATCATGAAAGTGATCGTCGCGATTTTAGATTGGGGATTAGGTCATGCAACGAGAAGCGTGCCGTTGATCTCGGCGTTGCTTGATCGAGATATAGAGGTCCTGCTGGCAGGTAACGGCGATTCGCTTGAATTTCTGACGTCCGAGTTTCCTTCCCTCAAGGTCTTTCAACTCCCGCCCTATGCTGTGGAGTATCCCCGAACAGGAAGCATGACGCTCAAGATGCTGCAGCAAGTACCCAGGCTACGAAGGGTGATTGCACACGAGCATGTTTTGCTGGAGGAAATTATAGCACGCGAAGGGATCGAACTGGTGATATCCGACAACCGGTACGGATGCTGGTCGGCGCGTGTACCTTCGATCATTATTACTCACCAAACCACCATCCTGTTACCCAGGTACATGAAGTGGCTGCGCAAAACGGTGGCCTGGTACAATCGCAGAATGATCTACTGTTTTACGCAATGCTGGATACCGGACTATCCCGGTGCGCATAGCCTGGCCGGTAAACTGGCGCGATTTCCCGACGGCATACCAGCGCGGTTCAGATACATCGGCAATCTTTCGCGTTTTTCGGGTAAGGTTCCGCCGAAGCCGGCTTCCGAAGCAAAGTATGATGTCGCAGTTGTACTGTCGGGCCCGGAACCACAGCGTTCCATTCTTGAACACCTGATCCTTTCGCAGTTGCCCAAGACGTCGCTTCGCGCGTTTGTGGTCCGTGGCACGCGACATCCTGCGATGCCTCTGCCCGCCGGTGTGGCAGGAGCCGATTTTCTGGACACGGCCGAGTTGGAGCTGTTGTTGAGCGAGGCCAATTGCGTTGTGGCGCGCAGTGGATACAGCACTATCATGGATTTGGCAAAGCTTGGCAAGAAGGCTATCTTCATTCCCACACCGGGCCAAACTGAGCAGGAGTATCTGGCCAGGCGGCTAAAAATGATGAAGCTTGCCTATTCGGCCACGCAACGTCAATTCAACTTGAAAAGGGCGTGGCGCGCGTCGAAGTCCTATACGGGTTTTAACTTTATGCCCGATCGGTTTAATATGTTGGCAGAGAACCTCTCCAGTCTGTTGGATTGGGTGCACAAGCGCAGTTTAAAAAAGGCCATACGATGAAATATTTTTTCCAGAGCTTTGTTTACGCTGTCAACGGCATTTGGTCGGGCGTCACCGAGCAGCTGAATCTGAAGGTACAGATTGGGGTGGCCGCAGTGGTAATTGGTGCGGGATTTTATTACCGCATTGCGCCGATGGAATGGTGCGTCATTCTGTTGTGCATTGGCCTCGTCCTGGGCCTCGAGATGATGAATTCGGCGATTGAAAATTTGGTTGACCTGGTGACGTTGGAGCGCAAGCCGTTGGCCGGACGCATTAAAGATATTGCGGCAGGGGCCGTTTTGTTGGTTTCACTAATTTCCGTGGTGATCGGAGTCATCGTATTTCGCAAATACGTGGTGAATTAATAATTAGTAATGGCTAATTAGTAATGTGGGATGCCGGCTGTATTCCCAAGTTCTGTAGTATGCAAATTCAGTTGACTGGCAGTGCAGATAATTGGTAATTGCGAGCAGTCCGTTATTTTTATGCTTTTGAATGCAGAGAATGGAGTATTTCGTCGACACACACGCCCATATATATCACGAAGATTTCAAGGTTGACAGCGCGGATATGCTACAGCGCTGCCGTGAGGCTAAGGTGGAGCAGATCTACATGCCGAATGTGGATCAGGACTCGATTGATGGCATGATGGAGCTCGAAAGCCGGTCGGAGGGGATGTGTCATGCTATGATGGGCTTGCATCCTTGTTCCGTGAAGCGCGGGTTTGAAAGAGAGCTTTACATCGTCGAAAATTGGCTGTCGAAGCGCCCGTTCGCGGCAGTCGGGGAGATCGGTACGGATTTGTATTGGGATAAGACTTTGTTCGAAGAACAGAAAGAGGCGTTCACCATCCAGGTGGCCTGGGCCAAGCAGCATAAGTTGCCCGTTGTGATTCACTGCCGTGAGAGCATAGACGAAACCATCGCTCTGGTGGAGGCGGCCAAGGATGACTACCTCCGGGGTATCTTTCACTGTTTTACCGGCAGTGTGGAACAGGCGAAAAGAATAATTGAACTGGGCTTTCTGCTCGGGATCGGGGGCGTGGCAACGTTTAAGAACGGCGGACTGGACAAAGTGCTTCCCGAGGTGTCGCTCGATCACCTGGTGCTCGAAACAGACAGTCCGTACCTGGCGCCGGTTCCGCACCGGGGAAAGAGGAACGAGCCTGCGTATATCTCTATCGTTGCATCTCGGGTAAGTACGATCAAGAATGTCCCGATGGACGAGGTGAGGCGTGTCACCACCAACAACGCGATTGCGTTGTTTAACCATTCCTAAATCATGAAGCTTCGGAAAGTAAACGTGAATACGGCATTGCCGGGTCAGGCCAGGGCGCGCATCCTGGTGATCTACACCGGTGGTACTTTCGGCATGAGCTATGACCGCGATGGCGTTTTAGTGCCCTTCGACTTTGAGTACATTCTCACGCAGTTGCCGACCCTGAAGACCTTGGCACTCGACATTACGGCCTTTTCATTTATCGATCCCATCGATTCTTCGAATATCAACATAGAACATTGGCAGCTGATCGCCGGGTTGATCCACGAGCACTATGACACCCAGGAGGGATTTGTCGTCTTGCATGGCACCGACACGATGGCCTACACGGCGTCGGCGTTAAGCTTTATGCTCGAAGGATTAAACAAACCCGTGGTGTTTACCGGTGCGCAGTTGCCGATCAGCGACCCGCGTTCTGATGCGCGGGAACACATGATCACGGCACTGGAGATCGCTTCTGATCAGGCCAACGGGGTGTCTATTGTGCCGGAGGTTTGCATCTATTTCGACTACGAACTCTTGCGCGGTAACCGGTCGAAAAAAGTGGAGAGCATGCAGTTCGACGCGTTCGATTCGGGCAACTATCCGGCACTTGCGAAAGCAGGCGTGAAGATCGACTACAACTTCGCCTCTCTTCGAAAAAATCTTAACCCGGGTAAAGTTTTATTGCGGACCACATTCGACACGAACGTGGCGATACTGAAGTTGTTTCCCGGCATTCATTTGCAGGTGGTTCGTTCCATTCTTACCGTGCCGGGCATTAAGGCCGTGATCATCGAAACCTATGGCGCGGGCAATGCGCCGACCACGCCCTGGCTGATTGATGAGTTGAAGGTGGCGATCGATCGGGGCGTTTTGCTGTTAAACGTATCACAGTGCCCGGGTGGCCGCGTATTGCCTGGCCGTTACGAGACCAGCCGGATATTGCAGCAGATCGGCGTGATCAGCGGAGCAGACATGACCTCGGAGGCGGCAGTTACGAAGCTGATGCTGTTGATCGGAGAGTACGGCGTGGACAAGACGCGTATGTTAATCGGGACAGAATTGGCCGGTGAACTGAGTTTGTAACGGTCTTTGGAAAAGGTGTGAATTCTGCATTTCTTTGTGCCCGTTTCCTGGAGAGGTGTCCGAGTGGTTGAAGGAGCACGCCTGGAAAGTGTGTATACTCGAAAGGGTATCGCGGGTTCGAATCCCGCCCTCTCCGCCAATAGTTTGATCAACCCGTTGAGTTACAGTATATTGTAATTACTCCGATAAAGTTTTCGAAAAGATCTTACAGAATTTTATGACGTCGCGCCCTCACGGTAAGGGTGTGGCTGGATGTAAACACCTGCTTATCGGTTTAAGAGGTGGTGATCTTTTCGTAGCCATCCCGCCAGTTATGTAACAGCAAGGACGGGAATCCGACGTTTCATGATGTGAAGACATTGTTCGCAACTGGAAACCTAACAGAAAAAAATTCTATGATGGCAAAGCAAATTATAACGGCGGCGCGTTTACACGCATTGCTTCCAGTACTGCTTTTGTTAGGAATAGCAGCAGCCATTCCCGGCTTTGCACAGGGGCAAGAAAAGGAACCCTTTAAGCCAAAGATCCGGGGCGCCATCATGATGGCCAACACCCATGTACCCAATGCTACGGAGGGCGGCAAGAAAGTGTCGATCATTCCTACGTGGGGCTTCGACGTAGATTACTATTTCCATCGGCGTTGGTCGGTGGCGATCCAGGGTGACATTGAGCTTCAAAGCTTCGAGGTGGAAGACAACAATGTTGAAGTTGAACGCTCCTTTCCTTTTGCGGTCGCAGCCGTTATACACTATCATGCGTTACGGCATTGGTCATTTTATCTGGGTCCGGGATACGAATTTGAAAGTCACAAAAGTTTCTTTCTGATAAAAACAGGCACCGAGTACAGTTTCGAAATCACGGAGGATTTTGAGATCGCCCTGAGCCTAGCGCACGAAAACAAAGAAGATGTATATGATTCCTGGACGTTTGGGGTGGCATTCAATAAAAGGCTGTGGTCTGGAAAATGATGAAACCGCCATGCGTTGTCATGGTTAATGTTGGGTGTCCTTTGTATAGCGGAATAGGACTGTGTGAATGTCAGCCCAATGAATCCCTTTCAATGCAGAGCCGCAGATTTTGATTTGTTCGGTTGTCCCTTGATAGGAATTGTTTCAACATTTAATTGGGTTTCTTTAAACGGATTCTGCGTTGATTTGATGGCTTGCTACGAGTTCGCTGCGCGTACGACTCGATGTGCAAAGCGTCGATAAAAACGAGAATTATGATTTCGATTGGTTAGTTTTTTTGAAAGTATCGAATCTTTGAATTTAGCCAGCCCGTTTCACAATCACTTCCGACTTAAAATCATATTGCTGCCTTACGCCAGAACCATCAACGCTTGCGTCGACGCATTAACTGCAGAGGCGCACGCCCAGCGAGCTCTTAGCATCTGCAATAACCTTGACATGAAAATTGTAGCCCGCTAATCTGCCAGATACTCATCGACAAACCCGCGACAGTAGTCTTTTATCTCTTCCCGCACGCGGCGAAATTCCTGGGCGATAAGTGTTTCGCTACCCGTTGCCTTCGCCGGATCAGAAAAATTATGGTGTAATCGTACTGCCTTTGATGGAAAGTACGGGCATCGTTCGCGGGCGTTGTCGCAGACGGTTATGATGTAGTCAAATTCGATGTCGCGATATTCATCAACATGGTTTGACGTGTGTTGCGATATATCGCATCCATCTTCTGCCATGGTGGCAATCGCGCGGGGATTCACGCCGTGCGTCTCTACCCCGGCGCTGTAGACATTGGCGTGGCCGGTAGCAAAACGATTCATATAGCCGTGGGCGATTTGACTCCGGCAACTGTTTCCTGTACACAGTATCAAAATATTGCGCATATCAATATCGAAGTGTTGAGGTGTTAGCTACAGCACGCTGTTCCGCAGCATGATTTGGCTTTCTCGGCGTAAACCGTAATGCTGAAAATTCCGTCAGCGCCGGATTTGAAGCTGTTCAGTTGGTCCTGGTCGAGATATTTTGCCAGTATGTCGCCGGGAAGCTCAATGGTTTTCTTTTTCTGAATGGAGATGTTTGAGAAACCATTGCTGGCAATCAGTTCAAGGTAAGCGTCCATGCCAATTGCACCCGATACACAACCTGCATACATTTCCGCATCGTTGCGCAACTTGTCCGGCAGATTTCCGGCTATGACGATATCTGAAATGCTGAAGTGACCACCCGCCTTAAGCACTCTCCATATTTCTTTGAAAACGCGGTCCTTGTTGGGAACAAGATTCAATACACAGTTACTGACCACAACATCGGCCACGTTATCGGGCAGTGGCATCTGCTCGACATCACCCTGTCTGAATTCAACATTATAATAGCCAAGTTTGGCGGCATTTGCCCTGGCCTTGCTGATCATGGCCTCGGTGAAGTCGATGCCAATGATCCGCCCGTCATCGCCCGTTTCTGCGCGCGCAACGAACGCATCATTGCCAGCGCCGCTTCCCAGATCTATTACCGTATCACCATTCCTGATCCCGGCGAATTGCGTTGGCAATCCGCAGCCTAAGCCCAGGTCGGCGTCAGGACTGTAGCCCTTAAGTCCGGAGTAATCATCGGTCATGATATTGCATACTTCAGTCGAGCAACTTCCGGATCCGCAGCATGAGGTCTG
>DATHKA010000164.1:0-7009 GCA_035489615.1 Chryseolinea sp. | reverse complement strand
ATTTATAACGTTCAATATCCACGTCTTTGTTTAGCGGCGTGCCATTTTCTATGGCCGAAATCAACACGCCGGAAAAGTACGGAGCCAGGCTTACACCTTTCGTTCCCAATCCATTGAGCGTCCACATCCGGTGATATTCGGGATGCCTGCCCAAAAGTGGTCGGCGGTCAGGCGTAGTAGGCCTGAAGCCCCATTGCTGGTCAACCACCGTGAAGGGCAAATGTATCAGTTCTCCCACTGCCGCTTTCAGTTCCCTGAGAGATTCTTCCGTTACGCCGGGGTTATGGTCTGTTTGACTATATGTCGCTCCGGCCCTCCACCCATTCGCCTGGGGAACCATATAGGCGCCGCGGTTCACAATCCACTGGGGGGTTAGGGCTGCGGACAGCTGGAGCGTTTCTCCTTTCAGCGGGCGAACGGGCAGCCATCGGAACCACGAAGTGCGGTGTACCCCTGTGCAAAAGATGACAAATTTGGCCTCATACTCACCATAGCGAACCGTGTCGGCTCCGGAAACCATCTGCGAATCATCGATCAGTTCCTCTACATACGATTGCTCGCGCATCATCAGTTTTCGGACCCCTTCAACATACGCATTCGTGTCCAGGAAGCCGCACTGGTCCAACAGCAGACCGCCCATCGGATCATTCACACCCGGCATCGACGGGCTTTTCCGCACCTCGCGGATGAAAGGGGCGTACGCCGGGTCAGAGCTTTTCCCCATCCACTCGTTCTGTTCTTCAACACTGCGAAACGGCCGGTAAATGGGAAGGCAATGAAAGAAGACGCTGTCTGTCAGCTTCTCAGCTTCGCTATAGTGCAAATGAAGGGAGGCAAACAACCGATCAGCCAGCCAGGTTTTGGCCATCTTTCGGCCGGTTACAGGATTGAAGATCCCTGCTGCGATCCGCGACGAGGTATTGTTGGCCGACGAATCAATAACGAGGATTCGTCTGCCTAGCTGGTGCAGTCTGAGCGCTACAGCTGCGCCGGCCAGGCCCAGGCCGATCACGATATAGTCGACGTCGCGGTTAATAGATGTTGCGTGTTGTTAATCAATAAAATCGCCCGTGAAATAAAGCATTCCCGTCCTCCAATTCGAACTTGGCGCACGAAAATTACGGAGCAGAATCCATTAAATTTGGGCGGAAAAATACCATAATGCTGCAGATCGCCTCGATGACTTTTAACCCGTTTCAGGAAAACACCTACGTGCTGTACGATGAATCGGGCACCTGTGTGGTCGTAGATCCCGGATGTTATGAACCCGACGAACAGCTGGAATTGAAGGCCTTCATCAGCGGCAATAACCTTCGCGTAGTGCAGCTCATAAACACGCATTGCCACATTGACCACGTACTCGGAAATGAGTTTGTAAAGCAGACCTACAACGTCGGTTTGTTCATTCATCGCCTGGACGAGCCGGTGCTTCGCGCCGTAAGTGCTTACGCCCCTAACTATGGTTTTAATCAATACCAGCCCGCGGCAGTAGATGGATTTCTGGAAGAGGGCGGAGAAATAACCGTTGGAAAAACGAAGCTCGCGGTGCTCTTTGTACCTGGACATGCACCTGGCCATATCGCCTTCTATAGCGCCAACGACAAGGCCCTGATCAGTGGTGACGTATTGTTCTATAATAGTATTGGCAGAACGGATCTTCCTGGTGGCCACCCCGATACGTTGGAGAAGAGCATCCGCGAAAAGCTTTTCACATTACCCGACGACACCGCTGTCTATCCCGGTCATGGACCCAAAACTTCCATTGGATTTGAAAAGCGGACCAATCCTTTTGTCCGCGCATGATCTGTGCCTACATTAATCTTTCACTTTTTAGTCAACCGCAACATTGATCCTACTAAGACACCTCCCGAACCTGCTGACGTGCCTGAATCTGGTTTGTGGATGCCTGGGCATCCTCAACTTATGGAAGGGAAATCCCGAAAATACTGCCTACTACATCTGGGCGGCCGGTGTGTTTGATTTCTTCGATGGGTTTGTTGCGAGACTCCTGAGAATTTCATCGCCTATTGGAAAGGACCTGGACTCATTAGCCGACATGGTCACCTTTGGCGTGCTCCCGTCGCTGTTTATTTATCGCATGATGGAGTCCCTCGGAGCCAGTCCTGGCCTTTGCTACGTGGCTTTGGTGATTGCCGTATGCTCCGCGCTCAGGCTGGCCGTATTCAATAACGATGCTACGCAGTCGGATTCCTTCCGTGGCGTCCCCACACCCGCCAACGCGCTGTTTTTAACTGGCTTACCCTTTCTGGACACCATAATTCCCGGCGGTATTGGAAGCCCCGTGCTGCTGGCCGTTATCGCTGTTGTGTTTTCGATTCTTCTCGTCTCCAGATTCGAGCTTTTTGCCCTCAAATTCAAAAGCTTTAACTGGGGAGATAATAAACTAAGATATACTTTCCTGTTACTTGCGTTGATATTACTGGCGATCTTTAGGTTGACGGCGGTACCCCTGGTCGTAATTTTGTACATCGGCATGTCGTTAGGATCCAAGGTGTTTTCCAGGTAGAGAACTTGATTTTTTTGACGAATTGGACCTTACTGTACGCTTAATGGTTAGAATGCTGCTTTCGCTATCCCTGGCGTTGGCAGGGATAGGCGCGCACGCCCAAAGCGTGCTGCAGGCTGGCCATTGGTTTAAAGTGGCGGTAGGGCAACGGGGAGTTTATCGGATATCGGGAGAGCAGTTTCAGAAGATGGGATTCGGTGCGGGCGTCGATCCAACTCGGATCAGGATGTTTGGCAACCCCGGAGGAATGTTGCCTCAATCGAACGACCAGCCGCGTCCTGACGACCTCGGAGAAATAGCCATCCAGGTGCTAGCCGGCGATGATGGCTCGTTCGACAAGAGCGACTACATCCTTTTCTTCGCGGAAGGCCCTGATCGCGTGCAATACAAATCCGGACAGGAAACCTTCTTCTACGAAAGCAACCTTTACAGTGAGCAAAACTTTTACTTTATCACGGTGTCGCCAGACGCTGGGAGGCGAATTGCACCTGCATCGCCGGTTGCCAGCACGCCTGCTGTTGTCGACACCTATAACGACTTCATATATCACGAATCAGATGAATACAATGAATTGAAGTCGGGTCGCGAATGGTTTGGCGAGCGCTACGACATTACTACCACGTACGCCTATCGATTCGATGTCGAAGGAATCGTCGATAACACGCCCATCACCTGGATATCGGATGTGATGGCCCAGTCGTTCAATGGCTCGAGCTTCAAACTGTCATACAACCGAACTCAGGTAGGCGAACAGGTTGTGGCCGTCATTAACAACACGCAATATGGTGTCAAGGGACGTCACAAACGCGACACGATCACCTTCCAGTCAAGCACCGTCGGCGCTCCGGCGAATGTTCAACAGGAGATGCGGTACGATTACGTGAAGTCCTCAACTGGGAAGAACGTCGGCTTCGTGGACTTGATGCTGGTCTCGTTCGAACGCAAGCTCGCCCTTTACGGAAAGCAGACCATTTTCCGCTCGGCCAGAAGTCTCGAGGCGGCCACGGCAACGTATCAGATAGAAAATGCGAGCCCGTCAGTTTCGCTCTGGGATATCACGGACTACACCAACATCAAAAATCAGGCACTCACGATCAATGGAACGGTGGCAACATTCGCTGCCGATGCGTCATTACTCCGTGAATTCATCGTATTCGGAAACGACGTTCCGTCTCCGGACATGATTGGAGAAGTGCCCAACCAAAATCTTCAAGGGCTACCGGCGGCGGACGTGATCATCGTTACCCATCCGACTTTCCTGGCAGAAAGCCAGCGCCTGGCAAGTCACCGGCAGCAACACAACGGCCTCCTGGTACACGTGGTTACTCCCGAGCAGATCTATAACGAGTTCTCATCAGGACGGCAGGATGTAACAGCGATTCGCGACTTTGTGAAACACCAATTTGACAAAGATCCGTCCCGGCCGAGGTCACTGATTCTTGTTGGCAGAGGTTCCTATGATTACAAGGACCGGATGCCGAACAACACGAACTTTGTGCCCACGTACGAATCCCGGAATTCGCTTGCACCACTGGAGACCTACTCCTCTGACGACTACTTTGCCTTTCTCGAGGCTGGCGAAGGAAACTGGGGAGAAAGTCCTGTGCAGCATCATACCCTCGACATTGGTGTGGGCCGCCTGCCCGTGAAGTCCGACGCTGAGGCGCGGCAGGTGGTTGACAAGATCATTGCTTATGATACACTAAAGGCGAACTACGGATACTGGCGCAAGCAGATTGTATTTGTGGCCGACGATGGAAGCAACTCCGATGGCTATACGTCGAGCCACCAGTCGCAGGCGAATTCCATGGCTGAATCCATTGAATCGTTGTATCCGGCTTTTGACACACGTAAAATATTTCTGGGAACTTATACTAAAACCGTCATGCCGAATGGCGAAGTGATTCCGGAAGTGAATGACGCGATTCGCAGGCACTTCGACGAAGGCACGCTGATCGTCAATTACACCGGACACGGCAGTGAGAAACTGCTGGCTGATGAGCGCGTGTTTACAGAGACCGATATAGACCTGCTCGACAACCAGCTCTACCCCTTTCTGGTTACGGCAACTTGCGAGTTTGGACGTCAGGACGACCCGTCGCTGATTTCAAGTGCGGAGCGATGTGTCATCCGGCCTAACGGAGGGGCTATTGGAATCCTAACCTCTGCCCGGCCGGTCAACTCGCCCACCAATTTTTTGCTTAATCAGCAGTTTTACACCTCGTTGTTTACCCGCAAAGACGGTTCTTACCGAACCATCGGCCAGGTATTTCGCGAAACCAAGAACAACAGCATGAGTGGAGTAGCGAACCGGAACTTCTCACTAATTGGTGACCCCACCTTGACGCTGGCGCTGCCGAATGAACGAATCGCTGTCACGTCGATGAAGACCGCGACGGATTCCGACACGTTGAAGGCGTTGTCTACCGTACTCCTATCGGGCGAGATTCGAGACGATGGTGGCGCCGTTCAAACAGACTTCAAGGGAACCGTGCAGGTGACTGTCTATGATAAGGTTTCCGAAAGCGTCACGATCGGAAAGAACGATCCACCATACAAATTTAACGAGCGCACTAACGCCCTGTTTCGTGGAAAGGCGACCGTCAAGGATGGCACATTTGAACTTAGTTTCGTGATTCCGAAAAATATCGCCTATGAATTTGGATTGGGCAAACTCGGGCTTTACGCTTCTGATGTGCAGCACCTGCGCGACGCCGGCGGAGCAGCGAGCTTCGTGGTCGGCGGTAGTGAGCCTGCGCCGGTCGGGGACACAACACCGCCGCAGATTCGCGCCTTCATGGGCGATTCGACATTTGTTGACGGTGGGGTGGTGACACCGAACTCCCTGCTGGTGGTGAAGCTCGAGGATGCCAGTGGAATCAATATCTCAAACTATGGTATCGGCAACACGCTGACGGCGGTTCTGGACGGCGGCGACACCTATGCGTTGTCGGACTATTACGTAGCTTCTACCGACCACTTTACCACCGGGTGGGTTCACTTTCCCATCTCTGGATTATCGCCGGGGTACCATACAATTACCGTCCTGGCGTGGGACGTCTATAACAATCCAGCGGAGGCGACCGTCAGCTTCAGCGTGACGGACGGCGAGGAGTTGGTAATCGAAGATTTCTCAAACTATCCGAACCCTTTCCCGAATGAAACGAGTGTCTATTTTACACATAACCGTTCGGGCGACGATCTGCAAGCAATGCTGGTGCTCTATACACCAACCGGGCAAGTGCTGAAAACATATCAATTTGACCTTCCGCAAAGCGCTTACCTGGTGGATCTGCTGGATATCGACGCGTTTGCGGAGTTTGGCAAAAAACTCCCCGGGGGGGTATACTTGGCGCGCCTCGCTGTTCGTTCAGTAACGAATGGCTCTAAAAGTGAGCGCGTTACAAAACTAATTGTCGTTAATTAATTATCTTTGGGCCTTTGAAATTATCATTGATGTCGTACCGCGCATTGGCTTTATTGGCAATTGGTCTAATAAAGGTTCATTCAGGTTTTTCTCAGGGCGTTGTGGCCAATCCTGATGAATTGTTAGGCGCGCAAAACGCGATCACCACAGCTGTTCCCTTTTTATCGATCACCCCGGATGCCCGGCATGCTGCCTTGGGCGACGGAGGTGTGGCTACCAGCCCGGATGCGAACGCTGCCTACTGGAATGCCGGTAAGCTGGCATTTATTGACAAGAAATACGGAGGTTCACTATCCTACACGCCGTGGCTTGGAAAGATCGTAAACGATATGTCGATCTCTTACCTGACGGGATTTTACAAATTCACAAAGGAGCAAGCCGTCGCCACTTCCATCAAGTATTTCGATTTGGGTGACATCAGCTTCAAGGATCAGCAGAACGGATCGCTCGGCGATTTCCATCCAAGAGAGTTTGCCTTCGACGCCACCTATTCGCGAAAACTGTCGAATGAATTGGGCGTAGGCATAGCGGCACGCTATATCTACTCAAATCTAACGGGTGCCTTTGCCGGCATCGATGCAAAACCAGGACATAGCGTGGCCGTTGATATCGGCGTGTATTACACCAAGAGCTTCGAGCGTGTAAAAACTTCAACGCTATCGCTAGGCGGTACGATCACGAACATAGGCGCGAAACTTTCGTACACCGACAATCAAAACAAAGATTTCATCCCTACAACCATCAGGCTTGGAGGAACGTACAATCTCGAGCTGGACCCATTCAATTCGCTAACCTTCATTCTTGACTTCAGCAAATTGATGGTACCAACGCCACCCATACGCGCTACTGACGGATCCATTGTGTACGGCAAAGAGGATGATCGCTCATTGCTGAGTGGCCTGTTTGGTTCATTTGCCGATGCCCCTAATGGTTTCGAGGAAGAAATGCAGGAAATTATGACGTCTGTCGGCATCGAATACTGGTACAACCAGACGTTTGCCGCACGTGTCGGCTATTTTAATGAAGCGGAGAACAAGGGCAACCGGAAGTACATG
>DATHKA010000163.1:0-2832 GCA_035489615.1 Chryseolinea sp. | reverse complement strand
CTGGTCGTAACGCTGCTGGCGGGTTTGTATCCTGCCGTGAAGCTGGCGGGATTTCAGCCTGTGAAGGCGTTGAAAAACAAGATTGGTGGTGAGGCACAACGAGGTTTGTCGATGCGCCGGTCGTTGATCGTTTTTCAGCTGGTCATCTCGCAGGTACTTATTGTGAGCACAATTATCGCCGTGCAGCAGATCAATCACTTCATGAAGCAACCACTCGGACTAAATAGCCATGCCGTTGTGGAGTTCAACATCCCGGAGAACGGGGGCGATCGGATGCGTATGCTGTCGGAACGGATTCTGGCAATTCCCGGCGTGGTGAATTTCTCGGCAAGCAACACAGGTTCTATTGCAGACGGTCAGTGGTCGGGCGACTTCGAAGCGACGGTAAACGGCAAGTTCGTCGACGAAGGCGCGGTGGTTAAAATGGCCGATGAGAATTTTATTGATACCTACGGGATAGAACTGCTCTATGGCGAAAATCTCGTGCGTTCCGATACAGCCACAAGGTTCCTCGTGAATGAGACGCTTGCCAAAAAAATTGGCTATACGAATCCGCAAGATGCGATTGGTACCCCCGTAAACCTCTGGGGCCGCCGCGCGCTGATCACCGGCGTTGTACGGGATTTCAATGCCAATTCCCTGCGCGAACGAATAGCACCTACGACCATCCTGTGCAACGCTGATGCCTATTTCAAGGGCGCCGTCCGCCTAAAGACTGAAAATATGTCTGCAACACTCGACAAGGTAAAGGGCGTTTGGGAAGATATGTTTGCAAACCATGTGTATGAATCGAAGTTCCTGGATGACGTAATCAGTGGCTTGTACGATGCCGAGCGCCGCGTGTCGCGACTGGTTGGCATGTTTGCCGGCGTGGCGATTTTCATCGGTTGCATCGGCTTGTTTGGGCTGGTATCCTTCATGGCACGAAGCAGAACAAAGGAAGTGGGTATTCGGAAGTCGCTCGGCGCATCGGTTGGTCAGGTGGTCTTGCTATTCTCGAAAGAATTCATGATTCTCATTGGTGTTTCCTTCGTGATCTCTGTACCCATTACTTATTATTTCATGGAAGAATGGCTCAATAATTTTGAGTACCGTATTCGTCCGGGGGTGGTGACCTTCTTTATTGGTGTGGCGTTTACCTGTGTTGTCGTGCTGGCTACCGTGGGTGTGCGATCGCTGAAGGCCGCGACGGCTAATCCGGTAGACGCATTGCGCGATGAGTAGAGGTGACTGAATTTGAGAGCATATGCTAACGTAAAGGGATCGCAAAGAAAGCAAAGTATTTTTACCGCTAAGACGCAAGGACGCCAGGTTCCGCGAAGAAATGCGCCGGTGGCGCATACAAGAGTTTCTGTTTTGTCGCCGGACATTTACTGATTAGCCAAGTATACATGAGAAGTCATAGCTGCGAACGTTTCATCACAGCTAATACCCAATGCATGTTTTATCGTGCCGCAGACACCTTAGCGGAACTTAGCGTTCTTGCGTCTTGGCGGTAAAAGTACTTTGCTTCTCAGCTATCGATATTCTTTTCTACTTTTCAGCATCCTTCATCTCTGCAAATCCAGAAATATCAACGAGCGCTTCTCCCGCAATGGTTACCATGGCCTGCTTTATAACGTCGCCATATCGATAACAAACCGATAACGCACGTCTCCTTTCAGCATTCGGTCGTACGCTTGGCTGATGTTTTTAATATCGATCATCTCGATGTCGGACACGATGTCGTGCTCGGCGCAAAAGTCGAGCATCTCCTGCGTTTCCGGTAGGCCGCCGATTCCTGAACCCGCGATACTCTTGCGTCCGCCCATCAGGGCAAAGGCATGAACAGACGCTGGGGTAGGAGGTGCTCCTACGCAGATATGCACGCCGTCCGTCTTTAATAAAGATAAATATTGATTGTAATCATGCTCGGCCGAAACCGTATCAAGAATAAAATCGAACGATCCTTTGGCTGCCTTGAATTGCGCCGGGTCTTTGGTGACCACGAACTTGTGTGCTCCTAGTTTTTTCGCGTCGGCTTCTTTGGAAGGTGATGTACTGAGCACCGTCACTTCGGCTCCAAAGGCCACGCCGAACTTTACGCCCATATGGCCCAGGCCTCCGAGGCCGAGTACAGCAAGTTTATGTCCTTTTCCCACTTTCCAGTGGCGAAGGGGCGAATAGGTCGTGATGCCTGCGCACAGTAGGGGAGCCGTTGCTGCGGGGTCCAGTTTCTTGGGCACGCGTAGCACGAAGTCCTCGTGCACGACTATCGTCTTGGAGTATCCGCCGTACGTGGGGGTCTTTCGGTCTTGTTCGTATCCATTATAGGTTTGCGACCCGCCTTTCAAGCAATATTGTTCGAGGCCCCGCTCGCAGTTTTCACAGGTACGACAGGAGTCGACGAGACAACCGGTCGCCGCGAGATCGCCTTTCTTGAATTTTTTCACCTGGTTGCCTACAGCCACCACGCGTCCCACGATTTCGTGCCCGGGGACCATGGGAAAAATCGAGCCTCCCCATTCGTCCCTGATCTGGTGAAGATCGGAGTGGCACACCCCACAAAAATCGATGTCGAACTGCACGTCGTTCGGTCCCACTTCGCGACGGCTGAAGCTCCAGGGCGCAAGCGGTGTTTCTTTGGTTTGAGCAGCGTATCCTTTGGTTGGTATCATGGTTGTTTGGGTTTGTTGGATAACTCCTGTGAGGGAAATAAAGTTTGGTCACCACTGGATTCGACGGTAAATTTCTGATGAGCGGAGTTTATGCGGGACTACGGCGCCTAGTATTGTTCCGCTGCCTTGTGAGCCGAAGAAGTCTTCCCTCCGTCTTCGTGCTAGCCCTTTAGTT
>DATHKA010000162.1:0-3623 GCA_035489615.1 Chryseolinea sp. | reverse complement strand
CGTATGCGTTGCCGGGCATAACCCGATACCATTCTTAGGAAACAACCTCTCAGCAAAGCGCAGGTGCGTGAAGAGAATTTCCCGATCCTGTTCGGCGGGATACTGCCTCGATTGTGCTTCTGGTTCACCGGTCTTTTCGAGCAAGCTTACATAGGCCCGCGCTGCGGTCTCATTACTGGTTCTCATAGCCAGTTCTTACGCATCAGCAAAGCAAATGTTTCGCACAGCACGCTGGCGAATGGACTTCTATGAATTGATCCTTTAGTACCATAGGCTCCTGCGCTATTCTGTCAAATATTTGTGCCCGAAACAAATTAGGAGACAAAACAAAAAGACTGTGAAAAAACTGCTAATGGCTGTGGCGGTTGCGACGGTGATCGTGATCCTGCCATCATTCAAGGGTTTGCTCGAGCATATTCCACGCACGTGGGATCTCGCTGCAATTGAAAAATTCCACCTGCACCCACCTGATACAAATGTTCAGGTTACTTATGCGCCAGCGTCGTTCTATGACTCACTGCCCGAACACGTTATTTACAAAACATATCCGGTATACTATCGTGAGTTTGAGCGACCGGGATACATAGACTCATTACGACAGTTGAAGCCTGAGATCACTTTTAATCCTGCTGATCTCCACACAGAACAAGATTGGATCAAGGCTGGCGAACTTGTCTTTAATTGGCCCGCAGCGTACAATTCATTCAACGATAAGGTGCTAAGAGCGGAAGCAAAGGGATCGTCTGGCAAAATACCAAAAGATGGCGCCTATCTCTTCAATCGCTATGTACTGGGTGCCGATGGTAAACTCATGGTTGGTTCGATGTCATGCGCGTCGTGTCATACAAGGGTTCTCGAATCAGGCGAGGTGGCACCGGGTGCACAAGGAAATGTATATAACAATGTCGGTTTTGCCGCAGCCATTCACGCAGGCAGGATACCATTTCCAATTCTCCTCGATGGCATCGCGCAATTGAATAGTGCTCCATGGGTAAAATCGAAAGACCAAATTCGTCCAGCCAACGCGAAGGAATTTACAGACTACCTGCTATCCGTGCCCGCTGGCGTCATCGATCGCCAGGGTGTTGCGTATCTGTATCCCATTCCAGTGCCTTCATTGATCGGCATTAAGGATATAAAGTACTTTGATCGCACCGGTTTAATGAAACACGACGGACCTGGTGATCTCATGCGGTACGCTGCATTCAACCAGGGCATGGATATGTTCACATCCTACGATGGATTTATGCCCGGTGGCAAAAACAAAATGACACTTCCCTTGCTGGCTGAATGGAATCATCCTTTTGGATATGCCGCAAGAAAATATTCCGACGCACAGCTATACGCACTCACCAAATACTTATATGCGCTTAAGGCTCCAAAGAATCCGAACAGATTCAGTAAAGCAATGATCACTCGGGGGCAACAGGTATTTAAGGCGGCCGGATGCGTGACCTGTCATACTCCCCCTCTATACACAAACAACAAGCTGACACCGGTCAACGGGTTTGAACCACCTAAAGATCACTTTAAGAAGTACGACATCTTCAATGCATCGGTGGAAACCGATTCTGTGTCGACACTGTATTCGCGGAGAGGCACGGGTTATTATAAGATTCCGTCATTGCGCAATGTTTGGATGCAAAGCGCATTCTTTCACAATGGCAACCTAGCATCATTGGAAGAAGTTCTCGACCCGAAACGTCTTCACGACGATTATGTGCCCGGAGGTTTTAAACAACCGAATGTCAGCACGATGGCCGTAAAAGGCCATCCGTTTGGCCTTGATCTCAACGAACGCGATAAAAAAGCATTGATCTCGTTTCTCAAGACGTTATGAAATTAATATCGCTGATCCTGCTGGTTTGGAGTTTCCACCACGAGGAAGCTAAATGCCGGGTAAACTTTAGTATCTACAATGCCGGATTTAGAGTAACGGGTACGGTGGATTCCGTGCGTGCGATCATCCATTTCGATCCTTCGCATTTGTCTGAAAGTTATATTGAGGCCCGGGTGAATCCGTCGACGATAAACACGGGTATTGGTATTCGCGACAAGCATTTAAAACGCAAGGACTACTTCGATGTGGAAACGTATCCGCTGATCAACCTCAAATCGACGCGTTTCAAAAAGGTGGACCGCAACAAATTCATGGGTGACTTTGAGCTTACGATCAAGGGTATCACCCGGTCTGTGCCGATCACTTTTATGATCACCATGGATAATGGTCATCCCCGTTATAAGGGAACATTTAGTTTAAAGCGGCTGGACTTCAATCTTGGCGAAGAAAGTATGGTCCTCGAAAACAATGTGGTGGTAGAGGTGAGTACAGACTGAGGCACGCGTTCTCGCGGACATCGCCCAACGGCTGGAGGCTTACAATTTGTCAATTCTTAATTCTCAATTTCTTCTCCATCGTTCCATAAATGTAGTCCCATAGCGGCGACGAAACACCGAAAACCACATCCCCATTCTTGTAGTGATGAATACCGTGGTTGATCCACAGCCACTTGAAGACATTCTTTGGTGGCTGGAAGGCATGCACCATATAGTGGACCGACAAATATCCGGCATAACCTACAATGAAGCCCGGAAGGAACGAAAACACCAGGTCTCCCAGGATAACTCTAAATACCAGTAGGAGTATCGTTGCGATCGTGACGCTCAGCAAGGGCGGCATCGCCAGCCGATCTTTGTCTTTCGGAAACTCGTGATGAACACCGTGTATCAAATATTGCCATTTCGCGCGTGCCTTCGTATAGGTTGACATATGGAAGACATAGCGATGCATGTTGTATTCCACCCAGGTAAAGGTCAGCACGCCAGTCGTGAACATCCCGACCGTTTGCCACGTCGACAAAGACGTGTGTGTAACGCTCCAGTACAACAAAGCGACCGAGAAGGTGAAAAAGATGATGAGCGGCACGGATATGTGTGTGCGAGAGAGTTTCTCGAGCACAGGACTGTTGAAGAGCTGCTTACTTCCACTATTCTTGGGTCGTACGTCAGTTTCCATGATCCGTAAATCTGATTCCATACTTCGCCACTCTCCTGCGAAATTAAAGCGCTCCTCTGACTTTGTCAAAAATCAACCAATTTTACAATGCCTTCACGGCCGACCTCTCCATCACTTTCTGATAGTATTGCTCGTAAATAGGCAAAATGCGCGTGATATCGAATTCCTTGGCACGCTTTAATGCGTTTTCCCTAAACGTCGGAAGGTTGGTTTTATCGAGCACAAACAACGCTTTTTGTGTCATGTCTTCAATATCGCCCACCGGGCTCATGAAGCCAGTCACGCCTTGAATGTTCAACTCGGGTATTCCCCCTGTATTGGAGGATATGACTGGCACCTCGCAGGCCATGGCCTCAAGTGCAGCCAGCCCGAAACTCTCCTTCTCCGAAGGCATTACAAACAAATCCGCCACCGAAAGCACTTCCTCGACGGCTTCCAACTTGCCCAGGAATCGGACATCGTTAAATATTCCCATTTCACGGCACATTGTCTCCGTCTTGGTGCGCTCAGGACCATCGCCAATCATCAACAGCTTCGCGGGTATCTCCCGGTGGATGTTGGCAAATATCTTGATCACATCGCCCACGCGTTTCACCTTGCGGAAATT
>DATHKA010000161.1:0-24784 GCA_035489615.1 Chryseolinea sp. | reverse complement strand
GGAGCGCCGGAGCTAAAAGCCAGGCCGCGTAGCGCGCGTCGCATAAATCTTCTTACCCCCGTGCAATTTATTGCCCTAAATTTGAAGGGTACTTTTGAAGGCGAATGACTGAATTTGACAGGCTAAACTGCTATCTTTGTCTATTGAATTGAGACACAAAGACCCTCTCTGACATTTTGACTGTCAACGTTAAGCGATAATAACTCCCAACTGCACCCTACATGAAACAATTTACCTTGCTGCCATCGGCAGCCGAGGGCCTGCGCAAGGCGCTGCTCATTCGCATGCTATTCTTGGGCGGTGTCGTTATCACCGTGGTATTCATCGTACCGATGATTATGACAGGCGACACGACCTTTAATCTGGCCGAGTGGATAACGTTACTGTTTTTCCTCGCCCTGTCGCCGATCATGTACTTCGTCGGTCAAATATGTAGCCACGGCGTTGGGAATTGTATTCATTGGCGTGATGGGCTATTCGTGGATCGTGCAGCAGCGCAGCAAGAATGTGAATAAATGGCTCAAGCTTATGAGCTACGTGCTGATCATTCCTGTGATTTTGGTGCTGATGCGCATCATTGCGCTATGGACAAATTAAGAAGTGACGACGGAAGCCATTTTAATGATAAAAACAGATGCCCGTATCTACCGTCAACGATAGTCATTTCTTTTCTCAGCTCTCAGCAATTATCGACAAGAACATTTCAATCGAGGGTTTTGGTGTGTCCGAACTGGCGGATGAAATGAATATGAGCAGGTCTAACCTGCTTCGGAAAGTCAAGAAGGAGACGAAATTATCGGTCAGTCAGTTCATCAACCAGGTTCGGCTCGTAAAAGCCATGGAGTTGCTTCGGGAATCTTCGCTCAATGTCTCCGAAACATCACACCAGGTCGGCTTCAATAGCACCTCGTACTTTATTAAGTGCTTTCGCGAATACTATGGCTATCCTCCGGGCGAAGTCGGTAAACGTGACTCAACAGAGCAGGTCATCGAAAAATTTCCTGTGAAAAGGCCGAGGTACTTCGTTCCTGGATTCATTGCAGCACTGTTGCTTATTGTAGCAGGCATCTCACCTTACCTCTACTTCGTTTCATTCAAATCCCTTCCTGAGAAAACATCCATCGCTGTTTTACCTTTTAAGAATGACAGTAACGATTCATCAAACGTCTATCTCATCAACGGATTGATGGAATCAACCATTAACAATCTTCAGCGGGTACATGATCTGAGAGTAGCGAGCCGCACGTCAGCAGAGAAATACAGAAATACCACCAAGTCGGTTCTGGAAATCGCGAAGGAACTGAATGTGCAATACTTTGTTGAAGGCAGTGGACAGAAAATCGGTGACAGGATTCTACTAAATATCCAACTGATAGAAGTTTCTACAGATAGGCACCTGTGGGCGAAACAATACAGGCGCGAGGCAAAGGATATTTTTGATCTGCAGGATGAGGTTGCAAGAAATATTGCCAAGGAAATTAAGATAGTTATTACCCCTGAAGAAGAGCAAGATATCAAAAAGAGACCTACAAACGACATCATTGCTTACGACCTCTTTTTAAAAGGCATGGACCGGTATCGCAAGGGTGGTGCGCAGGATCTGCGCGACGCCGTTGCCTTCTTCAGGCAGTCCATTGAACGAGACAGTGAATTCGCCCTGGCGTATGCCAATGCCGCGATGGTCTACTATTACCTCGACGTTTTCTCCGTCAACAAGACGTATAGCCATGAGATCAACGATTATGCAGACAAAGCGATGTTGTTTGACCCCAAATCAGGAGAAAGTATTATCGCCAAAGCACTGTCTTTTGCCGCCAGGAAAGAATATGAATCAGCGGCTCTGTTTTTTGAAAAGGCGTTGGAGTACTATCCGAACCACGGTTTAGTGATACATTTCCTCACGGAGTTCTACAGTCTTCATGTGCCTAACTCCCGGAAATACCTCGAGTACGCGATCATCGGCGCCTCGCACGACATAAACTTCCTCGATCCCAACGCCAAAAGCTTCAGATATTTTCACCTGGCCAATGCGCTGATTCAAAATGGCTTCATCGAACCGGCACAGCACTACCTGGACCTGTCGCTCAAGTACGATCCCAATAGCTATTTTGCGTGTTACGTAGGCGCCAATATCAGTTATGCAAAAAGTAAAGACTTCAAACAAATGCGGGAGTCACTACTAAAGGAGCTCAATAAGAATCCTAATCGGTTAGATATCCTCCAGGAAGTGGGCAAGGTCACTTACTACATGAGGGACTACAAAGGAGCGTATGCTTATTATGAAAAATATCTCACACTAAACGAAAGCTACGGAATGGACCTGTTCGGTTCAGAGGATCTTAAAATCGCGGATGTGCTCGACAAACTCGGTCATCATGATAAGGCCATTCCATTTGTGAAACGTTTTAAAGCATTTGCCGAGAAGGACCGGTCTATGTATCGTGATTTGTATTTAGCTTCTTACTATGCCTTTCAAAAAGATAAGAAGGAAGCACTGGAATATCTGACACGCTTCTCTAACGAGAATAATTTTCAATACAGGATCCTGTTTCTGGAAACAGATCCTGTTTTCGATGGTATTAAGAACCTGCATGAATTCAAAGAAGTAGTGGAAAGGATCAATAAAACGTTTCAGAAAACACATGAAGATTTGAAATTTACGATTGAACGAAGTCAACTGGAGAACTGATGGACAGCGGAAAGGAAGAACAGAGATTTCCAATGACAACAGTTTTATGCACCTTAGGCATAAGTTTATTGAGTTCCCCGTTGATCAACCTGTTTTGTTTTCTAAATTTATCGTCCTCAACCAATATTTATGACTTTTTCAGAATCGGGAATAAACCTGTCATTTACAAACCAGGTCGCTATCATCACCGGAAGCGCATCCGGACTGGGACTGGCGATTGCAAAAAAACTTGCCAGTTTGGGTGTGAAACTCGTACTCATCGACAAGGAGATTGACAGGCTTTCAAGCGAGCCTGAGCTGGCGGGTATGTCGCGATACGCTGTTGATATCACCCATGAGAAACAGGTAAGTGAAACCATTCAAAAGGCGGCAGATGAATTCGGGCAGATAGACATCCTGATAAACAGTGCGGGTATCACCGGTATCACCAATGTCAAGAGCCATGAAACCGATGCGTCGAATGTAAGGCAGGTTTTCGATGTAAATTTCATGGGAAGCTATTACACATCCAAGCATGCGTTACCCTGGATGTTGAAGAATCGTTATGGCCGTATCCTCCATATCGCATCCATAGCAGGCAAAGAGGGTAACGCAGGGATGCTTGCCTATTCCGCGTCGAAAGCCGCAGTAATTGGAATGACGAAAGTTCAGGGAAAAGAATATGCAGAAAGTGGCATCACTGTCAATGCGCTGGCCCCGGCCGTTATCCAAACCGCGCTGGTCGATGCGATGCCTTCCGAACAGGTCCGGTACATGACCGACAAGATCCCGATGAAAAGATGCGGAACGCTGGATGAGGTTGCCAACCTTTCCCTGTACATTGTTTCTCCGTTGAATAGTTTCACCACAGGATTCACATTTGACCTCACAGGGGGTCGCGCCACCTACTAACCAACGCCGTATCCATGGAACAAAAAATGACAATCGGCGTCGTCGGATTAGGTCTGATGGGCTGTAGCATCACGACGTGTCTCATCATGGCTGACCATCCGGTTGTCGCTGTCGCGCCTATTTCCGGTGACATGGACACGGCCCTTGGAAGGGTAACAACGCACCTGGAACGATCGCGCCAGGAAGGATTGATCGGAAAAGACCCGGACCATTACCTGCGTAAGCTGACGATCACAGAGGACTACGCACGGCTGGCACCATGCGGTCTGGTTATCGAGTGTACATTGGAGAACCTTGAGGTAAAACAAACGGTGTTTCAGAAGATTGAGTCCGTTATCTCAAAAGAATCTTTGCTGACCAGTAATACTTCAGCCATACCGATCAGCTTGTTGCAAAAACACACGAAGCATCCCGAACGATTTTTTGGGCTGCATTGGGCCGAACCCTCTCATACTACCCGTTTTCTGGAAGTTATCTGCGGCGAATCAAGTGACATATCAAAAGGGGAATTTCTCTATGCGATCTCGCAGGGATGGGGGAAGGAACCCACGTTGGTGCGCAAAGATATCCGCGGCTTCATCACCAATCGCCTCATGTATGCGATGTATCGCGAAGCGTTTCACCTGGTTGAGAATGGATTCGCCACCGTGGAGGACATCGACCGCGCATGTCGCAATAATCCGGGATACTGGATGACGCTGGCCGGTGTCTTCCGATGGATGGATCTCACGGGCATCCAGGCCTACCATGCGGTGATGAAAGACCTTTTCCCCACGCTGTGCAACGACACCACTGTACCAAAAATGATCGACGACCTGGTCAAAGCCGGAGCCAAGGGTGTGGCAAACGCGCATGGCTTTCATGAGTACACACCAGAAGAGGCAAAGCTTTGGGAGGAGACGTTCAAGACGTTTAGTTATGAGATAAGAGAACTTGCGTTGCAGTATCCCGCAGATGTGGTGAAGAGGAAACTAAAAGATAAATAGTAACGCCGGCCAAGGACCCATCTCTCAGTTATAAACAGGCCCGATGAAATACTATTCATTGATGTATGATTGCATGAAAGGAATTTTGCTGATGACCGTCCTGCTCATCACACTCGGCCGCTGCAGCACAAGCCAAGACCAATCAGCGATAATTGAGAAACCCGTTGACCAAAACAAGCGACTATATAATGATATTCTTAACGAACTCGTGACTCGGCATTTCTATAATCTCTACCTGGGAGAACAGGCCGTAGAAGACCTGGATTTAAAATATAGCATCCATGCCACGGACACCGCTCGCTACAATTCAGAGATCGGTAAACTCCGACAGCGCGTAGAAGCTGATACCTCACAGCAAAAATTCATATGCATCAGCAATGAGCTCCGCTATGGGCCGTACAGACTTCTTCGGAATTTTAATGCAGACTCAGTGCAGTTTTTTTCCTGGATAAAGTCAATAACAGCCAACCTATCCAATAATTTTCACGCGATAGCCGATTCAGTCAACACCGCCCAAGTGAGATATAAGGCTCGCGACTTTCGGGCTCCCACCTTTAAGATTTCCAGGCAGTTTAGAAATTGTGAAATCGGTGTCGTGAGTTTTTCTAAAGTGTTCCTTGACAAGCTGGGTGAGCACGGAGTACTTTACTATGAATTTGTTTGTGGAGCCAAGTGCGGCAAGGGCGAAATTTTAATCATCGAGTATATTAAAGATAAATGGATTATTAATGAGCATCATCGAATTTGGATTATGTAATGTAGTGTCGAAAAATTAGCTCGCAATTTTTGACCAAGACACTGTACAACCCTTGGTAGATTATTGCAAGGGAATTGACTCATAAATCCACAGGGTCGTAATATGAAAACAGGGCGCTTGGCGTTGCCCGCCATTTCAGTTAGCTTGTGGCCCACTTCTGTCCGGACTTCTGCATGGATGTTTTTTGCCTTATGTATAGCACACTGCTAAAGCAGGCGATAAGGTGCCTGCCGTTCCTGATGGTGTGCGCGGTGATGTGGTCTTGCGACCCAAACCCTCAGGAACTCGAAAAAGAAGAGCTTGCCTTGTACAACGACATGGTTGATCAGCTTGCCTGGCAATGCGACGATGCGTGCAACCGTCCCCCTGGATTAAATGCAATAGTCTGGTCAAATCAGCATGCCGATTCCGTCAAAAATATCCTGCGGGCACAGACTGACAAACGTGTACTATACTATCAGCCGAAAATCGGAACCACGAGGAAAATATCTGAACTGACGGATTGGTTGACGGTGGAGTTATCGTCGTGGGATAGGTTCTTCAGCACTTTTACCGGCACAACTGCAAAGAACGTGGTGCCAAATTTAACCATCTCGTCGGCACTCAAGACCGGAGAGCTGCGCGTCGACTACATGGAGGTAGTCCAACTCGACACGGCATCACAGGGTCCACTCGACAACGGGATAGCTGTGGTGACGTTTTCTAAGCCGCACTATAGCAAGGACAGAAATCGCGCGGTGATGTATTTTGAATCGGGTTGTGGTTCAAAAAAAGCCAGGGGGGAATTGTTAATGATGCGACTTAAAGAAAACAGGTGGGTGATCGAGGAGCGGCGCAAAGTGTGGTTGAAATGAAAACGTGCCAAAAGAACATCTCTCGGAATTCGAGTTTTGTAGCGGAGGGGGTTGCTGTTGATAACGCAGGAGTGCCAATAACGTGAACCACGTTCGATACACTGACAATTGAGTACGCTGCGGGACTTAGGCTAATGAAGCAACTGGACCGCGTAGCGTACGAGGACTCGACGCTGAACGTGTATATGAAGTACATTAAAACAAAATAAAGCTACATTAACAGGCGTCAATTTGCTTAGATGAACATCGAATTTACCTGGTTCGTAAGAACTTTTCGGGTGTCAAAACACCCCACATAGCCCTACGCGTTCAATACGGGTCTGAAGGCAATGCCCGCCAAACTTTTTACCTACCTTAGCCGAAATCCCGAGCTTACATGGACGCGAAAGATATACTGAAAGCTCACGTCTCCCAATTGGCCAACCTCACAGAAGCCCAGTTCGACTATTGCTTCTCGCACTTCACACTCATGTCCTTCCGGAAAGGTCAAGCACTCATCACCACCGGTGATCGGGTGGATTGCGAGTACTTTGTGATGTCAGGATGCCTTAAGTCCTTCTACATTAACGAAGACAATAAAATGTTCGTCCTTCAATTCGCCATGAAGAACTGGTGGACGTCTGACTATGGTGCTCTGTACAATAAGACACAGGCAATTATTCATATCGATTGTGTTCTCGACGCGGAAGTGCTCTGCCTCACCAACGATAACCGCGAAAAAATATGTAAAGAAATTCACGAGGTGGAGCACTTCTTCAGATGGCGGACGAATAAAGGTTATGTGGCATCTCAGAAACGCCTGTTATCCATCATGAACAACAATGTCCGGTACAGATACGAAGAACTGATCAGGCAGTATCCTGACCTGTACAAGCTTCTTCCGAAAACCCTTATCGCCGCCTATCTCGGCGTTTCAAGAGAAACGCTCAGCCGCCTTTACAATGATGAAAAGTGATCCGGATCACAATCACATTAGTTTAAAATGAATTGTGATGCAAATCACACGACTGTGAGGAGTTCCCTACGTTTATTGAGGTAAAGTCAAAACAAAACGATTATGGAATCAATCACAATTGAAAAGAAAGAAACACGGGCAAAAAGAATTCTGTACACCGGTAAAACACTTACCGTTGGTGGAAGAGACGGTGGATCATCCGTTAGCTCCGATGGCCATTTGAACATCAAACTGGCTCCTCCTGGCAAAGCGCAAGAGGGCACAAATCCGGAACAATTGTTTGCGGCAGGTTGGTCGGCGTGTTTTATCGGTGCCATGAAGCTTGCGGCAGCGCAAATGAAAGTCCGGTTCCCGGAAAGGCTTCTGTTAATGCTGAGGTGGATTTGGTCCTGACTGGTGATCAGTATTCGCCTCTTTTTTTTGCCTCAGATCCACTCATGTAACGCGATACAATATGTGCAACTGTGACCTACATCACTATCATTTCGATTGTGATGTAGGTCACGCGCCGACCGCCAACCACTGACGTTTATTTGTGTACAACATTTAATCAAACAAGAAAATGAAAAACACAATCTTCAAAATCGCAGATGCTCAAAGCAGGATCGAATGGGTGGGGAAAAAAGTTACCGGCTCACATGATGGCACCGTGGATATCAAGGGCGGGGAAATCATATTATCAGCAGATGGTAAACTCGTGGCGGGCCGCGTGGTGGTCGACACGACGAGCATCAAGGTGCTTGACATTACAGACCCCGCCACCAACGCGCAAATGACAGGGCACCTCGCGTCCGACGATTTCTTCTCGAGTGAAAAATTCCCGGAAGCCACGTTGGAGATCTTTTCAGTGAAAGGAGCTCACGTGAATGCGAACCTGACGATCAAAGGAATCACTCACCCTATAGAACTTGACGTTGCGCTCAATGCCGGGGACTCTTATCTGTTAGCCTCCACCCGACTACACATCGATCGTACGAAGTACAACATGAAATTCCGCTCCGGAAACTTCTTCCTGAATCTCGGCGACACATTGATCTACAATGACTTCGAATTGAACGTAAGCCTGACTGCCAAAGCAGTGAAGGAAACTGAAGCCGTACTACAATAACCAGCAAAGCCATGCCCTACATCAAAATAGAAGTCACCCGCGAAGGTGTGACGAAAGAAAAAAAGAAGGCCCTCATCAAAGGCATGACGGATCTGATCACGGAGGTGCTGAACAAAGATCCCCACCTGACCCATGTGGTCATCCGGGAAGTTGAATTGGACGATTGGGGTTATGCCGGTGAACAGGTGTCGGACTTAAGGACCAAAGGCATTACCGCCGACAAAAAATCATAAACCTGTGCCTTCATCGGCACTGGTACCATCGTTTATGGTGGGCTTCCTGGTGCCACGCTGATGATCACCGGAATTTATCGGCTATGAAAAAACATTGAACTCGCTAATTTTAATATCATGTGGAACAAGACATCGGCGGCAAAGAAACTTGGGATTGAATATCCGATACTGCAAGGTCCCTTCGGAGGAAATCTCTCTACCATCAAACTTGCCGCTACAGTATCGAACATGGGCGGACTCGGCGGCTACGGGGCATATACATTGAGTCCTCAGGAGATCAGCGAAACCATTCAGCAGATTAAGTCGTCAACGGGCAAACCCTACAACATCAACCTGTGGGTATCCGACAGCGATGCAGGCCCGGGCGCCTTAACGAACCAACAATTCGAACGGACGCAACAACTTTTCCGTCCCTACTTCGAAGAGGTGGGAGCCGAACTTCCTGGTAAACCGCAGCCATTCAAATCGCGTTTCGAAAATCAGTTGGAGGTGATCCTGCATGAAAAACCGCCTGTGTTCAGCTTTGTATTTGGCGTCCCCTCCGCAGACATTCTCGAGCAATGCCGAAGACTCGGTATCGTCACCGTCGGAGCGGCCACCACGCTCGATGAGGCCATCCTGCTTGATTCAGCTGGAGTCGACATGATCATCGCCTCAGGCTTTGAAGCGGGTGGGCATCGGCCTTCGTTTCTTGCCTCGGCAGAATCATCGACGACAGGCACCTTCGTCCTCGTACAAATCATCAAAGAAAAAGTGAAGACACCCGTGATTGCGGCAGGCGGCATCGCCAACGGAAGGGGTATCGCCGCAGCATTCAAACTTGGTGCAGATGCCGTACAGATCGGCACGGCGTTCCTGGCAACGGAAGAATCAAATGCGCCTGCGATTCACCGGGAAATGTTGTTTTCAGACGCAGCAAAAACGACGACCCTCTCCCGCGCCTTCACGGGACGACTGGGACGGGGCATTACCAACCCCGTTACCATGGCGATGATCAATCAGGAAAAGGAATTTTTGCCATTCCCGTTGCAATCACACTTTACGTCTTATCTAAGAACGGCAGCTATTGAAAAGGAGAGATGGGACTTGATTTATTTATGGAGTGGTCAGATCGCACCTGTATTGAAGCATAGAAAAGCTGGCGAGCTAATGAAGGCATTGGTGGAAGAATCGGCACAACATTTTTGAAGAGATATTATTCCGATTCTGTAAATTGAAGAGCAGGTATTTTTATTCACGCAACAGCGATCGATATGACAAAAAAACTATTCTCCTACGGACTTTGGTTCGACCACCAGGCAGAACAAGCAGCCCAATTTTATACCTCTGTATTTCCCAATTCAAAAATGGGTGACATCGTTCTGTATGGAAACGAGGGACATGAAATACACGGAGGAAAGGAAGGAACTGTTATGGCTACCGAGTTTGACCTGTGCGGTGAAAAGTTTGTTGCCATCAATGGAGGTCCATTGTTCAAATTGAATCCCAGCATATCGTTCTTTGTGGTATTCGAGACCGTTCAAGAGGCGGACCGGATTTGGAGCACGCTCCTGGAGGGTGGAAAAATACTAATGCCCTATCAAAAGTATGACTGGAGTGAAAAGTATGGGTGGCTTGAAGATCGATATGGATTGTCGTGGCAAGTCTCGTTCGGCAAGATTTCCGACGTACGTCAACAATTGACAGCCTCCTTACTATTCGTTGGCGAAAAAGCGGGAAAGGCCGAAGCTGCGATCAGTTACTATACTTCAATCTTTAAGGATTCCAAAGTTGATGGAGTTATGAAGTATCCCGCCGGCGGCCCGGAACCCGAAGGAAATGTAGCGCACGCTCAATTCGGATTATCCGGACAAAAGTTCATGATCATGGAAAGTACCAACGCCGGGCATAACTTCACTTTCAATGAAGCCGTTTCAATCATTATCAACTGTGATACTCAGGAGGAAATTGATTTTTACTGGAACAGGCTTGTCGCTGAAGGAGAAGAAAGCAACTGCGGTTGGCTGAAAGACAAATTTGGCGTATCGTGGCAGGTTGACTATACGGGACTAACGAAAATGCTCAAAGACCCGGATGAAAAGAAAACCCAGCGCGTAACCAAAGCATTCCTGAAAATGAAAAAATATGATGTTGAAAAATTGACGGCTGCATTTGAAGGAAGATGACGGTCCGCCACTACACAGATTTAATCCTTGAAATTTGGTCTCGTTAAAAACGACAGTTAGAATTGAGCTGTTCCAGTTGACCCAAGCCTGAAGATCCGATGGGGAGGCATCATCGTTGTGAGAATGTAAATGCATATCTTAGTTAACTGCTATGGCGTTAAACCGGAATTTCTATTCCTTTGCCGTCTTCACCTCGGGGTTAAGTAGCGCTATTTACTTAATCCAGGCAGTCATCTATCTCCTGATCGGACAACAGATTTTTACATTGCCCTTATTTTTCCCTTGGTATCTTTTTTACAACGCACTCCTTATCCTTGGGTCGCTTGTGAATGTGTACTATTTCCGATTCAAAAAATATGACTTGCCATTTTGGACAATGCTTTTAAACGTCATAGCAGGTGTTATTCCGTTCTCCATTTTTATAGGTGCGTTCATGGGCAGAAGAGATTGGCTCCCTCTTTATTTGCCCGCTGAAATGATTGCACTGGCGACAACCATTGTATTTGGTTTGGCATTGATCATCTCCGCTGCAAGGGAAAGATACTGGTTAAAAATCGCGGGGATTTTTTTCATCGTAGCGGGAATCGCCCTGATGGCCCCTGCTATCTGGTATGTCAATTCAACGTCCGTAGATAAAGCTTCCATGCTTGAACAAATTATCAAATGGTCTTCATTGTTTGGTTGCATTGGTCCCCTGCTGGTGATGATGAATTTTTTAGACGAGCAGAAGCAAGGGCATCCCGAAAATGAGAATCCCATGCAACTACGAACCTGGGAAAAGGTGATGGCTGCCCTGAAACCGATCGCTATGTTGGCGACTCTTTTTTTTGTACTAAAGCTCGCAGGTGAAACGGTTGCAAAAATATCATGGGAAAGGAAGCTGGCCCTAAAAACAGAGCAATGGGACAAGGTATGGGGAGCCCGAACTTTTACAGATGCTCAAGGAGATACGATAAGGTATCAACTGATATACCCTGAGAACCTTGATTCTACCAAAAAGTACCCGATGGTCGTATGCCTGCCCTATGGCGGTGGTATAGAAGGATCACCTGCGGCGCAATTCTTATTAACTGAAGCAAGCAGAAAAAAATATCCGTCGTTTCTATTCGTGCCGTTTTGTCCAAACGGGACAGGCTGGGGCGGGATTCCAAATTATCCAACGATGGATACGGTCGTATTTGAAAGTATTGAGGCCGTAGAGAACGAGCTCAATATAATAGACGCAAACAGAGTATACGTGACGGGAGTTTCAAGAGGCGGTTATGGATCATGGCATTTCATTTCGCTACGTCCTGATCTATTTGCTGCGGCGATGCCGGTGTGCGGCGGAGGTGATCCTAACCTGGCTGCTAACATGGTCGACGTGGCCGTCTGGGCGTTTCATGGAGAGGACGATCGCAATGTTCCCGTTAGTGGCTCAAGGGATATAATCGCGGCCATAAAAAAGTCCGGAGGCAGCCCCAGGTACACAGAGTTCCCTGACTCCGGCCATGACATCTGGCATTATGTCACCACAACTCCTGGAGTGTTCGAATGGCTGTTTGAGCAGAAAAGAGAATAAGGATCTAAGGTCAATCTCGCCAATATCAGTACTCAATTCAATCCGGGAAGCAAATCGTTCTAGGAGTTGTAAGAATCAGGCAGATGATCGATGAATGCGGCAACGTGTGGATCAATTGACTGATTTACCCGTTTGCCCTTAGTATGACCGCGCGATATCCAATCTCTGTCACCTGTAGTAAAGCGCTTACTTCAAAACAGCAACCAACCATACCGAAATTGATCAGACGCGATGTCATTGCGAACTCGTTGCGCTTGACCTAGAAGCGATTCAAAAGAGCAGAGTCTGCGTAATAGCCTTCGGATGAAATGTACCAATTATGACGAAAGGATTGGGAGCATTTTTTAAATGAAACTCAAACGTTGTCCCCAGAAAAAAGTGTAGATCCTTGGTTTTTGCAAAGTCATCGAAATATTTTGCTCTAACTCCGGCAATTGCTCTGTTCTCATCTCCCTCATATTGTGCCACAAGTTTCCAAAAAAGCGCGCCTATTTCCCAATCCTCAATCATAAGCTGACTACTGCTGCCTTGATTGTCTTCAAATCGATATGAGAACTTATAGGGAAGCTTCCTAACCACCTCGCTTTTCTCATCAGTTGCCGTAGAAAAAAGTTTCAGCTGTAGAAGGCTTGCTAGTTTTTCGTTACTCCATTCCCGTTCTACCGCCTCAACAACAAATTCTTTGACAATCGTTGGCTTGAAGACAGCAAGAGAAGTTTGAATAGATTTATTTTTAGCCTCTGCAATTAGTTCCACCAGGTTATGATAGATTTTCCCAAGGACAGATTTTCTTCGGGCATGCCACGCATCGCCATCTGCAGGGATTTCTGCTGCCAAATTGATAGCTGTTTCGTGAGAAACTGGACGAAAACTCTCGGGTCTGAAATCTTTCTCATTCTTAACCAAATCCAACTCAATCCACTGATACTTTTTGTATTGTTGAGCGTACGGTCGTTGACGGAATTGAATAGGATATATTCGAACCCAAGTGCCATCCTCGCGGAAGCCAGCGGTACAAACCAATTCCTCATATTTGGTGGAGAGGGTAGGATAAGTTTTAACCGTGATTAAGACTTTTGTCAGAGGCATCTTAGATATGCTTCACTTCATATTTAAAACCTGAAAGCCCTGCAATAGCCTCCGCAAGATGTTTGCGGTGGCACTGGCATATGTTTGCTTCG
Source organism: Chryseolinea sp. (assembly GCA_035489615.1). Classification (GTDB taxonomy): domain Bacteria; phylum Bacteroidota; class Bacteroidia; order Cytophagales; family Cyclobacteriaceae; genus Chryseolinea. Next base: position 11,404 of record DATHKA010000161.1, on the reverse strand, counting down.
AAGCAGGTCAGTGCTATGCGCTTGTGTTTCTCCAGCAAAGTCAAAATCTCTGCCTGTGTCGTTATGGTTTTTGGTAAGGTGCTTTTGCGGTAAATCTGAAACAACTTATCGTAGTCATCTTGTGTATTTAGCTCCTGCCTATGTTGTGAATGAATTCCAACGTCAGGCAAATGAAGATATTCAATACCCAGATTCTCGCAACACCTCCTTAACGGGCCTTTAGAGAATCCATACTTCATGCTCAAAGGGTTGCTTCGAACATCAATTAATAGCCTGACGTCATTTTTAAGAAGGCGGTTGAGATAATGTTCGAGCGACGTACCTTCGTAGCCAATTGTGTAGAGCACGGTAGCTTGACCTTTTGGTTTCGAAGCCGAGACAATGTCCAATTCTGCTTTCGAAAGGATTTCAGGCGCCTTAATGCTGTTGACGGCAAAGTATGGAAAGCTCAAATACGTATGCTTCATTAACGCATCACCGTTCATACCTCCATATGCTACAGTGGTTTTTACCAGCATTTCACGATCGCCTGGCTTAAGCGTCTTCAGATAGTCTATTTTATCGGCCTTTCTATAGCCATCGTTAGAATTTTCAATCAGTAACCCTTTACTCGCCATTGCATTTAGATCTGCATTGGCTGAGTATGAAAAGCAGCCATACTTGTATGGCACGAAATCGTATTCTGCCTTTTCCTGTTTTTGACAAAACAAAAAAAGCAATTTCTGAAGGCGTATCTTTTCAAGATGACCATTGAATAATTGGAGTAGCGCCAATAAGACTTTTCGCCTATAAAACATGCTGCAAAGATAGCGATTACGCAGGTCCGGAACCAAGTCATTCAGGACCTTAGCACTGAATTCGGACAATCCAGTTTGCTCGACATCCAGTTGATGATACGTAGACTCACCACTGATCCGTCAGCAGCCACGGAACGTTAAAGCGTTTAAACAAGTCAACGTGTCGAAGTAGATCAAGAACAAGGCCAACGAGCTTTCATGTACTCCTCTTTAGCCGAATAGAAATTCCACATCCTCCCGCGAAAACGACTTCACGAAATTGGCATCTTCCTGGATCAAATCGTCAGCGAGGGCCTTCTTCCGCTCCTGGAGCTGAAGGATCCGTTCTTCGACGCTGTCTTTACAAATCATCTTATAGGCGAACACTTTACGCTGCTGACCGATGCGATGCGCGCGGTCGATGGCCTGCTGCTCGGCGGCCGGATTCCACCACGGATCAACGATATAGACATAGTCTGCCGTTGTCAGGTTGAGGCCTACGCCGCCGGCCTTTAACGATATGAGGAACGCTTTGATGGCATCGGTCTCCTGGAAACGGTCTACTTCTTCCTTACGCTTATTTAATGACGTGCTGCCGTCGAGATAACAATATTCAATGCCGGCCTGCTCAAACTCTTCCCGGATGAGGTGAAGCATTTGGGTGAATTGTGAGAAGATGAGCAACTTGTGATTTCCGGCGTTTTCCTTCACCTCACGGATGAGCTCGTTGATCTTCACAGAGCTATCCTGTAATTCTTCGGTGGCATTGACCAACGCAGGATGATCGCAGATCTGGCGCAGGCGCAACAGGCCTTCGAGCACATCCATTCCCGACCGGGCAATTCCTTCTTCGTCGATCTTCTTCAGGAGGCGCGTCCGGTAGCCATCTCGGTACTCGTTGTATAGCTTTCGTTGTCCGGCTTCCATGGTACACCACAACACTGTTACGGTTTTGTCGGGAAGATCTTTGGCTACCTGTTCCTTGGTTCGCCGTAGCGTAAAGGGATGGATGAGTCTTTTGAGGTACTGCGCCCTTTCCCTGTTGCCGAATTTATCGATGGGCGTGGCAAACTCGCGATTGAAGAATTCGCGGTTGCCCAACTGTCCTGGATTAAGAAAGTTGAACTGCGCATAGAGGTCGAAGGTATTGTTCTGTACGGGCGTACCACTGAGTATGAGACGGTTCACGGACCGCAGTTGCTGTACGGCCCGCGTAATACGGGCATCCGGATTTTTGATCGCCTGACTTTCATCAAGAACGATGTACTGCCAAAGCACACCGGACAATTGTTCGATATCATTGCGCACGACGCCGTACGACGTAAGCACCACATCGTAGTCTTCAATGTGTTCGTCCTTCAGCTCGCGTTGGGTGCCGTAGTGACGGTAGAATTTTATCGACGGTGCAAATTTCTGAAGCTCTGCCTCCCAGTTAAAGATCAACGATGTAGGACAAACCACCAGCTGCGTGCTACCCGGATATTTATCCTTCACAAACTGGAGAAACGAAATCGTCTGAAGCGTTTTGCCAAGTCCCATATCATCTGCGAGGCATCCGCCCCACCCGAGTTCATCGAGCGCCTGCATCCAGTGAAAGCCCGATAGCTGATACGGACGCAGCGATGCGTGTATCGCCGGTGAGAGCGGTACCTTTTCAATTGTATCGAAACCCAGCAGCTTACGCTTGCGATCTTCTATCTCGTTTTTTGAATCACTGTCCAGGTGCGCGACGATATCTTCCAGCAAGGTGAAATGTACTTTGTTGACCTTTAGCACACCATCGACCTCCTTACCCGTGCGCAGCAACAGGCTGTATTGTTTGATCCACTGTTCGGGAATATGTCCGAGCGTTCCGTCCTCCAGCATGATCGTATCCTGCCAGTTGAGGATAGCCATCCGGATCTCCTTCAGTGAGACCTGTTGATCGCCCCATCGCACATTAACTTTCAGATCGAAAAATTCCGTGTCGGATGTTATGTCCACAGAAAACTCCGGAACATGGGTCGTATACCGGAATTTCTTCAGGCTGGCGAGTCCATACAGCGAATGACCCTGCTCATTCACTTTGCGCATCATTCCGATGAACCAGCCACTCTTCATCACATCGTCGAACGGCAGGTAGTAATATGCGTTGTTGCGTTGCCTCGCGAAAGACGGATGAAGGGTGCGCAGGTATTCATGCAGTTTCGCTTCATCATCCTTGTTGCGTTGAACGATCTTTATCCGGCCTTCGTCTTCAATAAGAAGGGTTTCATCCGGAGCGTATTCAACGGCGGTATCCTCATATAGATATTCGGCGCGGATCATGAGGTTGGATTCGTTCAGCTCGCTCAAAGACACACGCGTCAGCATGGTCGCAGTCGACAACACGATGTTCAGTTCGTCGCTGATGTGCACCTGGTATTTTGCGAGCCAGGGAAGAATGTATTTCCTCACCACCTCCATTTTCATGGAAAGGGGAAACCGCTGGTCGCCGGATGCGAACAGAGCAAAGATATTCAATGATTCCTCGTCGGCCGGTAAATAAAACACGCCGTCTTTTTCCAGTAGCAGGTTGCGATAAATGATCAGTCGCGATGGTTGACCATCCAGAAACAGGTGGAGCTTCAGGACGATCGAATCTTTTTCCAGCAGCACTGAAAAACGAAAGTCCGGAGTCTGTTTACTGAGCCGGATGTTCGCCTGTTTGTTCTGGTTGAAACGTCCAGACGTATGGATAAAGAGATTGGGCCAGTCGGCGAGTCGCGGCCAAAGCGTTTGTAGCAGATCGCGATAATGTTTGCGCAGGTTTTTCAGTTCGCGCGCTGAGGCAGTTGCCCAGGTACCATTGTCGGCATCGCGGATGAATTTGTTTCCCGTCGCCGTCAGCCAGGCCAGGATGCGGTTATCTGAAAAGGCGATGACGTCGTTGTAGAAGGACTGATCGAGTGGTTGCAGGTGTGCCAGTCCGGCATTAACCTGCAGGGAGATTCTTTTATATTCTGTGGTGTTCCCGCGTTTGAATATCAACACCGGTTCCAGGTCGAAATTGGCAGACCGGTTGGTGGCGAAATTGAACAGGAACCCGATCTCATAGTCGACTAAAGTGCCCTTCGGCAATTTGGGGCGTGTGGGTTGTTTGGGCGATTGGCTTCCCTGGTTAAATAGCAGCATGAATGCGTCTCACTTTTTCGGGCGGCAAGATACGTGGAAATTCCAACCGGCAACGCACCTATGTAGCCAGGGCCGCGATCCTTTCCCTGTTCTTCGGATCGACGTATCCGCCATCCGCAGCCGGTGAATTATCACGCAACCTGAAATCTCCACTTTCTGCATTGACGAAAAGCGGATCGGCCTTAAGCGCATGCGTCCCCGTCATGGCCTAAACGCTGTCCGTCAACCACGTGTGCAGATAGATCGGATAAGTAACGGTGTTTACATCCTGGATCAGGTTGTAGCTAACATCGATGTTCTTTTGTGTCGTCCAATTTTTAGCAAAGCGTGCCGTGTGCCCGATTTCAAAAGGAAAATTTCGCGCGAAGATGTTGTTGGTGACCTTGACATCCTTCAGGTTGGTCGAATAAAAATAGCAACCTCCGCTAAGCAGTACTGAGGATCGCCCGAAAAATCGCGACCCCAGCCGTTCCTGTAGAACGTGTTGTTATATACCATCGATTCCCTCCTTCTGGCAATTGTAAACATGATTCCACGCGACTTCGAAATGATGCGGACCCGCCATGCTGATGGCTTCGTGTGGCGCTTCATGCCCGCGGTACGTCGTCCAGCTCATTTTTATATCGTTGGCATTGATGACCGTGTTTCCCAGGACGCGGATATACTCACAACGCTGCCACGCCGCAATACCGGGCGAAAGACTATTAACTCCTTACGCGCGAGATCGGGATGAGCAAGACGCAGTTGTACAGGAAACTGAAAGCGTTGACGGGGAATACCGCGCACGAATACATACGCAACTACCGGTTGAAGGTCGCGCACGAGATCATCAGGCAGCGCGATCTGCTGATCTATGAGGTGGCGTAGAAGTGGGGTTTAGCGACCCTGCTTATTTCTCGAATTCTTTCAAGGCATATTTTGGATTCTGGCCAAAGGATTTGAAGAAGGTGTAGGGCGTCCGCCTTTTGCCATACAGTATTGAACTTCGATTCAGTCAGACCGCGGCAGGCGGCTCAGGAACTTGTGCCTCCGTAACAATCACAGGTGCCGTCTTCGCGCGAGCTTTTCTCTTCTTTTTCCTGAACTTGGGCACCTTCAGCAGTTCGACAGGGAATTCTGCACACACGACTTCCGTCAACGATTCAATGATTTCATCGTCTTCGAATTTCGTATCATACTTAGCCCGTAACTCCTTCTTGAGAAATGAAATCACTTGAGGGGAAAATAACAATCCGGCAACATTCAGCGGTTCAAGAGCCGAATACCTTGACCAAAGATCGGAGAGATTGTCTTTGACAACCGCTTCTCTGTGCAGGTAAGTCAATTGCTGATGGGCCTCCTTGATATCAAAGTCTTCAGCTTCGAAGTCGATCTCGAAGACCAGTTTCTCTCCGATTGGCTTTTCAAATAGAATCTTATAGAGGTGAAACTGTCTTCCATTGGTCAAAATGGCCCAATCAATGCCTTCGTTCGCTCCGTAATTAATGGCCTGGCGCAAGTGCTTATCGGACAACTCTAATGGAAATGCCTTGACTTCAACCAGGAAATAGCGTTTCCCGCCGATCTGAATGATATAATCGGCATAAGTGCCTTTGATGATGTATTCTGTCTTGATCTCCTCCAACTCCTGGTAGCCGAGGATGGATGAAAGAAAAGTGTTGATCATGATGCGCGTTCCTGACTCGTCGAGGTCGGTTATCGAGCCGGAGAGATATTTCTTGCGGTACTCCCTGAGCGCGGCAAGCATCCTTTCTGATTTGGCAGCTGAAATCATAGGGGGTTATAGTTTGGTTACAGTTGGCCCAACAAAATTAATTGGTCGTTGTTCGCACGTCCTGGTTGATAATAGGCGGGTCCCTTTATTTCAGTCGATATTTTATAAACAAGATTTGTAGTCTTTGTAATCAGTGGATTAATTTGATCCAACAGTAACCCCCAACCTTCCTGCATTATGGTTTCGGATTTGTCAAACTCGTACTTCTTGCCGTTATAATTTACCCATACAGAGCCGTCTAATATCATCCGGCTCTCGTTGTCGGTGTTTTTGAAGCTTGCATTAATGACCAAATACAAAATACCTGTTTCGGGCTCCAGGTCCGTAAATTGATTCCCTGTGTTTACGGACTCTTGAATGGTGGCTTTGTTAACAATAACGTCGAAATAGTCTGTATGCATAACCTGCCCTATGCCCACCGAGGCGGTTGCAGACGCTTCCGTCGCAGGCTCGTTTGCGCCCGCCGGGGAGTAATTACTATTATTTGACCCGCGCTGCTTATCGGCGAATAATGCCGGGATGAAAATCACAAGTATCAAGGTCGTCCATACAATTTTCCAGCCCACAGCAATTTTTGTGCTTTTCCACAATGCATAAAGACCAACGGGGAAGAAAAAAAAATAGAGTAAGACAACAAGCCAAGTTTTATTATACCAAGGTTCGACAGGAGCATTTTGTTCCATAATGTTTTAAGGGTTAACTCACTCTCAACGCTGCACTCAATTGCACCAAGTCGGCCCGCGAGGGATCTCCGCGCAGCATTCTAGTTGATACGCTCTCATAAACTATGACTTCGTTTTCTTATCGGAACCTCCGAGCGCAGATTCATGCGCGATCATAGAGCGATCCAGTTAAATTGATAAGATGGATTCAAGTGACTACGTTAAGCAGTTACTTTTCAAACATAGGAAACAAAACAAAATCAATTAAACATCATTTTCCCAACATGGCATTTAGTTTTCCCAAAAAGCCGCGCATCTTTCCAGATGAATATATCCACGTCCCCAATCGTGGTTTTGATTTCTACCCGCAAAAATGCGCTTACCCACCGTTTAGGCATCAATCTCAACCCTTCTTGCCCCAGGGAGCTCACTACGTGGTTATACCCTTCCAAGACATATAACGAGCAGGTGTCTTTATTTAAGCACAACGATCGACAGGACAAAAAATTTGGAAGGAGCAGAGCCTGTCAATGCAGTCCGGATTTTCGTTCAAATCAAATCCTGAATTCCGAAAGTCGCGGATTTAGCAGGTGCAACGTTGTTGTTTTCATACTTCGCGAAGTACTTCCCTAACACATGCTCGTCTCTGTTCTTTGATTTCCTCAAATCCGAGACAGAAATCATTGCGTTCCTAAGTTTAGCTCCGCCTTCATTTTCCCTTATGAGTACAGCACGGCCACCAATCGGATCAAACGCCGTGGATACTCCGGAAAACACGCCCTGCAAGACATTTGGTTCGTGGCGCGTTCCGATTTTATAAACATGATGAAAAACCTTACCTGCCTTCGAAGTCATCAACACAAACAAACAACCCTCCTTCAGCGACACCTCTCCCTTGTATTGAATTTTTGGCCCTCTTAATTCAAACCACGGCTTCCCATTAAGTTCGAAGATCTGTACGGGGGATCGCAGTACTGTGGCATCCGGAAGATTCGCCCTCACATAACAGTAATAAGAGCCCATAAGACTTTGAATCTGCGGTGTGATGTAGTGCAAGCTCAATTCAAAGTTTCGAAATGAATCATAGTTGAGATATTCAGCTATGGCGTTTAGGCTGAACTCATTCAGTCTCACAATTGCAGTTTCCGGTTGGTCCCGTATCCGTAGATGCACCTTCTTATATAAGTAATGGCTGTTTGAAAGCCCCATCTTCTCAGACATTGCTCTGAACCCGGAAAAGTCCCGCGAACATTCCGTTTGATCGACCAGCATATCAATCATGGCATGAAGTGTCTTGACCTTTACCTGCATAGATACAAGATACAAAAAAAACGGGAACTAAACGGGAATACAAATTCCAATCACGGGAAATCAAGGACTACGTTCGGCAGCTATCGACCTGCCAGGATCCGCGATCCTTGTATCAAGTATTCGCGCATACGATCAGCGTATTGGGCGGACACATTACCAAGGCCGTCATAGGTGGACCCAAGTAATGTGTACGCCCGGCACGCCCCACCTATGATCAAGTAAAGTTCCCAGGCAACCTCGAAGCACTGGACTGGCATGTTCAAAAGACTGCCAACGGCACCCTCATGGCCTCCTGGGACAAATCATCCATTAAAATGATCAGTAGAAATGAGAAACTGGAGATACATCCTGGCCATCGTGCTCGGACTCGCACTTGCCAGCTGCGAGGAGTTTGTAATCGAACCGCACGAAGACGATCCGGTCGACATCCCGCCTCCCCCTCCACCAAAGAAATAAGGGAGTAGCATTCTGTAAACGGTGAGGCATCAAAATGCTTCACCGTTTTTTTATACCTTCGGATAATACTCCCAACATTGTGCAATGAAGTTGTCTGCTATAACCGTTCTGTGCCTCCTGGCGTTTAGCGCAAAATCACAGAATGATAGCTTAAGACACGTTTTGAACTCGGCCATCCAGGAAAAGAAAAGTGCTGCCCTGGTTGCTAACCTGCAAGGTAGAATTGGATGGACATTTTTGAGAGACCGGCAATATGACAGTGCGATCTTTTACTTGAAGAAGTCCCTCCAGACCACGCGTGCCGATTCGTCCCTGTTGGCTTCTAATTTAAATTCCCTTGGAATAGTTTTCAATAACCTGGGCCTCCCGGACAGTGCGACAAATTACTACGAGGAAGCGCTTGCTGTCTATGACGCCCGGAAAGACACGTTGAATAAGTTGACGATCGCAAACAACCTCGCCATAATTTTTAAGAATAGAGGACTGTATGAGAAAGCTCTGGAAACTGCGTTCGCAGGAATAGAAAGACTCGAGAATATCCCGCCAAACAGAACACTGGCCTCAAGCTACAATACCATTGCCGGGGTATATGCTCAAATGGACGATCAGCCGAACGCACTCGTCTATTTCCAAAAAGCATTAGCGATCAGGAAGGCAATCGGATATGAGCGCGGGGTCGGTCAGTCTTACAACAACATCGGTGAAACGTTCATTAATATGTCCATGTATGATAGCGCCTTGTCAAACCTCACGCGGGCGCTGGAGATCAAACGGAGGATGAACGACGCTAATGCCATCGGAACGACGCTGAACTTCATTGGGTTGGTTTATCTCCGAACCGGAAAATATGATAGCGCAGAACCGCCTCTTCTTGAATCCCTTTCAATCAAAAGGTCCGCCGGCGAGCAGCTTGACGAAGGAATGGTACTGAACAATCTCGCCGCCCTAAAATTAGCCACACACCAATCAGACGACGCTGAGCGGCACCTGGACAAAGCAATAGAACTTTTCAAGACAACTCGTGCCCTACCTTACCTCCAGGAAGCACTGGAATTGCGGGTTCGCTTGTATAAGTCAAAAGGCAAACCGCCACTTGCACTTAAAGCCATGGAAGAACTTTTGATTGTCAAGGACAGCCTTTTGAACAAAGAAAAGGTAGAGAGCCTTCTCGCCATGCAGATCAAGTACGAAACCGAAGAGAAGGCACAGCAAATTCAGCTCCTTGAACAAGAGGATGTTCTCCAGGAAGCGAAGCTAAGTGAACACAGGCACTGGATCCTGGGCTTAATAGCGGTTGTGGCACTTCTCGTGGTGACCGTCATTTTCATATACGTCACGTTCAGGCTCACACGCCGCAACAAACACCATGTAGAAACGCTGTTAAAGGAATTACATCATCGCGTTAAAAACAACCTGCAGCTGCTTGCCAGTATCTTTAGCTTGCAGGGAAAGTCGCTTACGGACGAAAAGACGATTCAAGCTGTGCGTACCAGCGAAGCTCGGGTAAACGCCATGGCGCTGATACATCGCAAATTGTACAACGTCGACAGGAACCGTACGCTCAGTATCAGGGAATACATCTCAGAACTGTTACAATACCTGATCCATGCGTATGGATACCAGGAGCACACGCTAAGCATTGGCATAGAGGTGAGTGACATGCAGGTCGATGTCGACAAGGCTATTCCCATGGGATTGATCCTGAATGAACTCATCAGCAACGCTCTTAAATACGCCTACGAAACGCAGCCAAATCCGGCGCTCAATATCAATGTAAGGCTGCAACACAATCACATGCACATTGACCTAAGTGACAATGGAATCGGGCTACCCGCAACGGCCGTTGAACAACCAGATTCATTTGGGCTCCGGATGGTGAACATGCTCATTCGGCAGTTAAAAGGCAGCATAGACACATCCGTCAACAACGGCACACATTATTCACTCAAAATTCCCATCCAGTAAATGGAGACTATCAGAGTCATGATCGTAGAGGATATTCCTCTTGTGGCGGAAGACATCGCATCCAAACTCAGGGCAAACGGATTGGACGTCACCGGAATACACTACTCTGGCGAACATGCCCTGGCCGCATTCGCAATAGAACATCCTGACCTCATCCTAATGGATATTCAACTTGCCGGAGCCCTTGACGGGATATCGACGGCAAAGATCATTTCTGACAAATATTCGGTACCATTGATATACCTAAGCGATCATACAGAAAAGTCAACCGTTGGGCGCGCAAAGGAAACACACCCTGCGGCGTACCTCGCAAAGCCGTTTAATGAATCCGATCTGATCAGGACGATCGAAATAGCATTCAGCAATTTCAGGAGTAGTGGAAAGGCATCGAATATCAGGGATCACCTTTTCGTAAAACGCGGTCATTCAATGGTGAAGCTGGCGTATTCGGAGATTGTCTACATAGAGGCTGACAGGGCGTACTGCACAATCGTGACAGAAGATGACAAATACATTCAGTCGATCAGCATGAATCACGTGGTAGAGCAGATAGGTCACAATGATTTTGTACGCGTGCATCGAAGCGCTGTTGTGAACGTGAACAGGGTCACCGGTATCGAAGGAAACATTATTCATCTCGGCAGGTATTCCGTCGAAATGAGCAAGTCAATGAGAGACGAATTGATCTCCCGGTTGAATATTCTATAGTGGCTGGAAACTTTTTGGCGGACTTGGGAAAATATCCTTGGTCCGGTTATCCGGTATCCATCTCTTTAAGCGCAAATAGTTATTCATGTGGCCGTTCCGCAATAAATACGACGCGTTCATCTCGCATGCCGTCGAAGACAAGCTGCCCGTAGCCAACGATCTCTGTGAACGATTGGAGCAGGCGGGGCTAAAAATTTGGTATTCTGGCAAAGAACTTACCGTTGGCGATTCTTTGGAAAAAGCCATTCATAACGGCCTGGATCAATCAAAATTTGGCGTGGTTATCCTTTCACCTACTTATCTGGAAAAGAACTGGACCAGGCGTGAATTCTACACGCTTCTTGGAAAGGAGATAAATTCGAGGAAAATCATACTCCCTGTTCTTTATAACATCACGCCGGCAGATCTCGCGTTGCACGATTTAACCATGGCGGACCGCTACGGGCTTTCCCTTGACAGGGGGATGGACACCGTCGTACAAAAGCTGGTCGCGGTAATTAAGTCAGAGCAGTCTAATGAACTGCGAAACAGACTTCGCCTCACTGGATTGTTAATAGTATTGCTTCTTGCTGTGACCTATTTCTCGTTGAATCTACCCT
>DATHKA010000160.1:0-22832 GCA_035489615.1 Chryseolinea sp. | reverse complement strand
ACAGAAGCGTTTGAAGAGCTTCAGCAGATCGTATCGGAGATTGAGCATGGACAAATCTCGGTTGATGAACTGTCACAAAAAGTGAAACGCGCCACCGTGCTTATCAAGATCTGCCGCGAGAAGCTCACGGCAACCGAGACGGATGTTAGTCAAATACTCAAAGAGCTGGAAGAGTAAGCGGCGTTCCGGTCAGCCAACCGGCTGACGTAACTGCCTTGACTTCTTTGTTGGCACTTTTTTGAGACACATGGATTTCGGGATCGCCTTATCTGAAGGGAAACCCGACATTCACATAACCATAAACATTGTTGGACTCCGCGTTGTACATCGCGGAAACCGAAATGGGACCAATCCCTGAATCGTATCCAATCGACAGCGATCCCCCGTTGAGGTAGCTTGCCTCTTGAAAATCATTGTTCAAATCGAGAAAGTCATAAACGGAAGAATTCAGGCGCAATGTCGTGTAGAGGCTACGTGAGATCTGATACTGGAGTCCCAGCATCAGCACACCTACGCTGTGGGAGTTGACACTGTACTCGGGCAGTCCGGCAAAGGGAATCTGGTTGCGCACAAAGTCATTGATGCCGCCGATATTCCAGAAGTTTATGTAGGCACTGGCAGCGTTGAAATTGATCGCCGTATTGAATTGCGTCAGAAGCGTGAAGTGCTGAGACAGCGGCAGAAAATTTTCGGCCTTGAAATGAAATCGAACATAGTCGTTCAGCGCTGTGTCGGCCTCAACCAACTCGCCGTTTTCAGTAACCTTTACGGGCGATGGTCGTTGGTTGTAAACAAAGCCGAACCTTCCGTCGAGGCGCCAACCACGAGTTGAAAAGTTGCGCTTGTTCAACGTGTTGTGCTTATAAAACAAGTAGCTTTCTAAATAAGTGTTTTCTGCTTCGACCGCGATATCAGCGGTAATCTTCGGTTTGAGGCGGAAGTTTTCGATCGTCGTGCCGATTCCTATGGCCGAACTGAAACCAAATGTCCGCTGCAGCCGAAGATCAAAGTTCGTCGTGCGACTGCGATAAAGATATTGCTGGTTGAAGTTCTCATAGATCGGAAAATGAAAGGTTTCATGGTAGAAGGATCCGATCAGGTTGTTGTTGTCTTTTTTTCCAAACAATTGGTTCTGCTCCAGTAACAGTCGGAAATTTTCGCTGACGTTCACCTTGACCGTTGCTTTGGAACGATCGAAGATGAAATTTTTAATTTCTCCACCCAGTATAAGTGCCACGTCGCTGAAAGTATGGTAGTGGATGCCCGCCTTGACATACACCTGCGGTCTTTCGAGCACGTTGAAGGCCAGTGTAGCATGCCCCTTTGTCGTACCGGGATGCCACTCATAGGCTATGCGGTTGTAATCGCGGGATCCGTACACACGGCGAATGCCGTGCCCGACCGAAATGCCATCATAGGCCTTGCCGGGTTCGATAGCCAGCCGGTTTTTAAACGATCGGTTAGTAGTGTGTTCCAAGCCTACGATGGTAATGCTGTCGACGGCGACCTCCTTCACGATGGGTAGCCGATTCTGGATCGGCTTGTAATGGGGATAGATGGCGCGAAGGGAATCGGCAAGTTTTTTAAATATGGGATAGTATCTTTTGCCCGTTTCCTTTCCAATGTCGATGATGGTTTGCGCACTGCCAAAACTGGCCGCACTGTAGTCAGCCAACGGGGGCTCGATCAGTACATTGCAGAGTTCTCTTTCATGTTCGAAATCGTCAGCATCCTTGTAGAAACCGATTTGATACAAAATATCCAGTACAGAATTCAACTTGCTGGCGGGCGAGAGGCCCTGCGACAGGTTAACGCCAATCACGTATTCGGCTCCCATGTCTTTGACATCACGCACAGGAAAATTGCGAACGATTCCACCATCGACCAGCTTGGTATCCTGGTAATCGATAGGCGTGAACACGGAGGGAATTGCCATGCTGGCCCGGATGGCGGTCACGAGTTCTCCCTGATCCAACACAACAGGCTTGCCTGTGGCAATGTCTGTTGCCACACAGCGGAAGGGAATGCTGAACTTAGAAAAGTCTTTGATATCATAGATGGGAAGAAACAGTTCTTGAAACTTTAACCATAGCTCCTGGCCTTCGATAATACCGCCGCGAATTTTGAATTTCCCTTTTTGGACAGGAATTTCAATGGCATAGTTATCGAACTCCGACTTTTCGTCAATGTTAACGGTACGCATAGACGGCCGTCCACTGAACAGCACATTCCAATCAAGTTCGCGTGCGATTTTTTCAATTTCTCTGCCGGAATAGCCTGCAGCATAGAGTGATCCTACGATGCTGCCCATGCTGGTTCCTGAAATACAATCGATGCGCAGGCCTGCGCTGTCTATAGCTTCCAGGATGCCGACGTGTGCGAGGCCTTTCGCGCCACCACCGCTCAGCGTCAAGCCGATCTTGGGTTGTGCACCGAGCGAGCAGGCAATTAACAACAGGAGCAATCCGGTAAGGTATCTCATTCAGGTGCGAAGTTTCGAATCGTGCTGGCATGAAAGTACGAAAAACGGATGGCGCATTTGTCATTCGTTCAAGGCAAGGTAAACGTTATTCCGGCTCTTCGCGCTGCAGGGGTAACGTGTATAAGGATTTACCAATTGCATGAGCGATTGCATTTCGAACGGCCGGTGCAATGCCGACAATCGGAGTTTCGCCGGCGCCGGCAGGGGCGCGGTCTTTTCGGTTCAGCATCACCACGTCGATTGTCGGGACATCAGAAAATCGGGGGACGCGATAGGTCGAAAAAGATGGATTAAGAATCTTGCCGTCTCGGAAATCGATTGACTCGAACAAGGCTCCGCCCAATCCTTGAATCACCGAGCCTGCAATCTGATTTTCCAAATGCATGGGATTGATGATCGCCCCACATTCAAACGCTATGGATACACGCACGACTTTTAGTTGACCGTTGTCAGCGTTAATATGAACTTCCGCGCACGTGGCAACGACGCCCCCCTTCTCTTCTCCACAGGCCAGGCCAATGCCGTGATGTGGTTTTTGTTTCCAGTCGCGCCAACCGAATTTTTCGGCGGCCGCATTGAGCACGGCAATCATGCGCTCATCCTTGAGGTTGCGCAGGCGGAACAGAAGCGGATCCATCTTGAGTTTTCGCGCCAGATCATCCATCGTACATTCGCGTGCAAATGTGTTGGCCGTAGCAGCCAGGCCGCGATATGAACCTTGTCTCAATGGTGACTCGCAGGGATGATATTGCGTGTAACGCGCGGCTACTTCGTAGGGTGATTCAATGCCCGACCCGCCTGAATTGTAATTGTGGAATTCCCAGCTGAGCAGCTGACCTTCGTGGGAGACGCCTGCTCTTACGTCAATGATTCCGGCTGGACGGAAATAAGCCCAGGTAAATTCTTCTTCGCGCGTCCAAACAACCTTTACCGGTTTGCCAGCCGCTTTCGAAAGACGTGCTGCCTCAATGCCGGCTTCACCACTGTGCTTGCCGCCATATCCTGATCCTGTATCGGGCATGATGACGCGAATCTTGTCCTTGGGGAGTCTGAAGATTTCTGCCAGTTCCTCCTGCACACCAAATGGTCGTTGTGTTCCGGTCCATACCGTTACGGAATCGTTAGTCCATTGTGCCAAACCTGCGCGCGGCTCCAGCGGCGCATGGGCGATATAGTCGACTGTGAAAGACTGTTCGACCTTTATGGGTGCTGAAGAAAAAGTTATGTTCAATGAGGGTGGCGGCGCATCGCCACCTCGTTCCTGCCTGGCCTTGAGATAGTCGAAAATCTCGTCACGCGAAGGATGGGGCTGAGGTTTCCACGTCGCCTTGACGAGCTTAAGCGCGTGCTGTGCAACGCGATGGCTAGGAGCGCAAATCCCAATGAAATCCCCGTCCCTGACCACCCGGACCTGGGGGATTCGTTCAGCTTCCGATGTATCGACCGAATCCAGTATAGCGCCGTAAGAGTCGGGCCTCAATACCTTGCCGTAGAGCATATCGGGCAGGAGCATATCGGAAACATATCGATGGCGTCCGGTTATGAAATTTTCCCCATTAATCTTGGCCACCGCCTTTCCGGCAATCTTCCATTCCGACACCGGCTTCACAGCCACGTTGTCACGCACGCGCTCGAGCATCTTTTGCCCCCGAGTAAGCGTGCCAAAAGTAGCCGACCTTTCCGAAACAGCATGATATACTTTTCCATTGTCGATGGTCAGTGATTCGGATGAAACTTTCCATGCGCGTGCGGCGAGTCCAAGCAAATGCATACGGGCGGTTGCGGCGGCCGTTCGCAACTGCGGGCCCATGAAGGGGACAGACCGGCTTCCAAAAGTGCCCCGATCGTATGGGGTGAGCGACGTGTCGCCCATCACCATCTCGATCGAATCAAGGGGTGCGTCAAGCTCTTCCGCAACGATTTGTGCCAGAGAAGTCCGGATATTCTGACCGACCTCCACCTTGCCTGTAAAGACGGTGATTCGACTGTTCTCTCCGATGTGTATCCACGCATCCAGATCACCCTCGTCTGCTTCGCTCGTACCGGCACTCACGTATGGGCTATTTGCCGCAGCAAAGAAGACCGCCAGGCCGTTGCCCATTATCCTGAGAAAGGTACGGCGTCGCATAGCCAGGGCAGGCGCCTCCTGCTCGTGCTGTTGGTCATCGGACAACCGTCCGTGTTCCGGAGATCGCCGAAGTAAGTCAACTACATCATCAGCTTTCATTGGCGTTCATCGTTGGTTATTGGAGGCTTCTACAATTGCCCGCACAATTCTCGGATGCGTTCCACACCGACATATATTCCCTTGCATACCAATTTTGATTTCCTCCTCGCTCGGATGCGCATTCTTCCCGAGCAGAGAGGTAGCAGCCACGATCATTCCGCTGGCACAATACGCGCATTGAAATACATCAACGGCCAGGAATGCCTGTTGCACGGCACTGAGGCCTCGTACACCGATGCCCTCGATGGTGGTAATATTTTTTCCAACCACCGAGCCCGCGCGGGTAATGCACGAGGGTGTGGCAACATCGTCAATGAGTACTTTGCATGCGCCGCAGGCCCCTTCGCCGCAGCCGTATTTTGAACCCGTAAGATCGAGGTCGTCACGCAGGACAGATAACAAACTGTCGTCGGGCTGCGCGTTCACCTGGTACATCTTATTATTAATATGCAATTCCATAGCAGGCAGTTTAGATGATAGCGACTTGAACCTGTCAGGTGAATCTAATATTTATCGCCATCAAGTGCTACCATTATTGTTGATTCGGCCGTTTTGAACTGGGGAGGAAAAGTCACACCTTAACGTAAAATCAGAGTTCACAAACAAAAATCCAACACTTCATGAGCTCGCGGCGCATAGTCAGAATCACGTTTCCGATCATCTTGCTGGTTGGCATTTATTTCATTGGACCATCGCCTCATCGACCCGCGTATCGCACGGAACTGCCCACCGTGCCGTCGGAAGCGGCTGCGCTTGAGCAATATGTGGCTCAGATGGAGTCGCAGCACAAACTGAGGCCAGACAACGAGGCCGTGATCCTATGGAGTGACAGCACCAGAGCGAAGACCCGCTACTCGGTTGTTTATCTTCATGGGTTCAGCGCGAGCCGAATGGAAGGGGACCCGGTGCACCGGAATTTTGCACACAAGTTCGGTATGAATTTATATCTCGCCCGCCTTGCGGACCACGGCATCGACACAACGGAATCGCTATTGTATTTCACACCTGACCGACTTTGGGAATCGGCAAAGCAGGCACTGGAAATTGGTAAACAGCTAGGCGACAAAGTGATCCTGATGGGGACCTCCACGGGCGCATCCCTTGGGCTGATGCTGGCTGCCCAATACCCGGATGACGTTTTTGCCCTGATCAACATTTCACCCAATATTGAGATTAATAACGGGGCTGCTTTCATTGCGAACAATCCCTGGGGGCTGCAGATCTCCCGTATGGTGATGGGCGGCAAGTATAATAGTCCAAGTCGGAGCGTGGAGGAGTCCAAATATTGGAACACGCCCTATCGCCTCGAGGCAGTGGGCCAACTGCAGGAACTACTGGAATCGGCGATGAAGGACGATTTATTCGAGCGTGTGAAACAACCGTCGCTCACTTTATACTATTACAAGGATGAAGTGAACCAGGACCACACGGTAAGGGTAGACGCCATTCTTAAAATGGAAAACTCGTTGGGCACCCCGGCTGGCCTCAAGGAAGCGGTCGCTATCCCCAATGGCGGAGACCATGTGTTGGGATCATCGATCGTGTCGAAGGATGTTCCCGCGGTCGAAGTTGCCATGGATAAATTCGCAATGGAAAAACTGAATCTGGTGCCGGTAGATAATGTGAGGTGAGAGGGTTAGGGTTTAAAAAATGGTTGGCGCAAGTCCAGGGGTTGGCGCAAGTCTTGCTTGTGGAACGAGCGAGCTAAGTAGTAACTTGGCGGGAGACTTGTGCCCCACTCTCATCAAAGTGATGAAACAATGTCAGTCTTCAGACTGACGTGAAATTCCGAGCCAGTCTGAAGACTGTAAGGATTCATCGCCAGAAAATACGTAGGCACAAGTCTCCCGCCAAGGTACTACTCACTCCACGTTCGCATGGGAAGACTTGCGCCAACTGCGCGACTTGCGCCAACCGTTGCCCACCACCGTATTTAAAATGTACTAATGATGATCTATCATCTGCGCTGCCTTATCGAGATCCGCCGGTGTATCTATCGCAAACGACTCCGTTTGTGTTTCGACCACCGTTACACGGAAACCGTTTTCCAGCCACCGCAGTTGTTCAAGCGATTCAGCTTTCTCGAGAAGGGATACTGCCAGCCCGGAAATCTCTTTCAATACGTCGCAGCGATAGGCATACATGCCAACGTGCTTATAAAAGGTGTGTTTGTCCAGCCATTGCTCCTGCGGAGACTTGTTAATAAACGGAATCATCGAGCGGCTGAAATATAGCGCTTCACCGCGGCGATTTACCACAACCTTTGCTTCACTGGGATTCACGAGTTCGTCGAGGGAGACAATGGCCTTTACCAGGGTGGCGATTTCCGTCTTGCCATCCAGTACTGCCGCCAGTAAGTCTATCTGATCGGGCTGAATGAAGGGTTCATCACCCTGTACGTTAATAACGTAATCATATTTTTCTGATTGCAAAGCTAGCGCTTCATAACACCGGTCGGTTCCACTTGCATGATCGGTTCGGGTCATGCACACCTCGCCGCTAAAGTTCGTCACATGCTCGTATATCTCCTGATGATCAGTTGCTACAATGACTTTTGACAACAACTTTGACTTCGAAACTTGCTCGTACACGCGATGAACCATAGACTTACCCTTGATCATAGCCAAAGGCTTCGCCGGCAACCGCGTTGAAGCGTATCGGGAAGGTATGATGCCCAGTATTTTCATAATTCTAGTTTAATTAACCGGGAGCCTTTTTACCAAAAGTCCCGATCCCGACTTGGCGATGACCTCTATCGGTTGTCCCGCGTCGATGTATTCACCGCGCGTGGAGGCGTCGTAAATCTGCTGTCCGACTTGCACTTTGCCTGCGGGTCGAAGGACGGTGAAGGCGATTCCTCGTTCGCCGGCGAGCGACTCCGGCAGCACGCTCGAAGTGTATCCGGCAGACGATTGCTGCGTGTCGGTGAGTGCCACCCGCTGAAAGAACCGCGAGTTAACCAAATGTGCACCGCCCACGAAAAAAACCACTGCTCCGCCTAACAAGCCACCCACGGCAGCGGCCAGAGCGATCAGGATATCATTCGCCCGAACGAATTCAAAGTCAAAGGCGTCGTTGTTAATCATGATTAATACCAGAGACATAATCGTTAGGGCAATTCCTGCGAAGCCAGCTACGCCAAAACCTGGAATAACAAATATTTCCAGGCTGATTAGTCCCAGGCCGACAAAGAACGCAATGATCTCCCAGTTTTCCGCCAGGCCATTGAGATAGTAGGGTACGAGGTAGAGCACCAGGGCTACCAAAGCAGCAAGTCCCGCGAATCCGAGTCCCGGGGCCTGCATTTCAAAGTATATTCCTGCCAGGATGATCAGAATCAATACGCCGCTTATGAGGGGATTCAGAAAGAATGCAATGATCCGATCTCCCCGGCTGAGTTCAAATGGTTCCAAGGTATAATCGCTTATGCCATTCTTTTGAAGTATCTCCGCGATGTCATTGACCTTTCCGTCGCAGTAGCCATTGCGAATTGCTTCGGAGGTAGAAAAGGTAATCACTTGTCCCGGCTTTTTCAGGCTGTCGAGCTCAACCGATTCATCTACCATCCCCTCTGCGATGGTTGGATTGCGATGGTTTTCTTCGGCCGTGGCTCGCATGATGGCACGCATGTAGGATTGATATTTGTCTGGTGCGCGGGCTCCGCTGCCATCTACAACGGTAGCGGCACCGATCGACGCACCTGGTGACATGTAGATGCTATCGCACGCGATGGCAATGAGGGCGCCAGCCGAAGCTGCGTCCGAGTTGATGAAGATCCACACGGGCTTTTTTACATCCATCAGTTGATCCACAATATCTTTGGCATCGGTGAGAACACCTCCGTATGTATCAAGGTCGATGATGATTACGTCGGCCGCGATTTCGTCGGCTCGCAACAACGCGAGCTCCACATATCTGGTCATGCGAGGATCAATCTCGTTTTTGATTTGCATCGTCATGACTTTCTTTTGCTGCGCCAACAGAGGCAGCACCATGAACAGACAACCTAGTAGTGTGAGGGGACGAATAAGCATCGAGGTGCGCATAGCCAATGTAAATGAAAATCCCTGATTACCTTGCATAAAATTAAGTCTAATCTGGTTGAAGCGTCGCATTGAAGTAAACTTTTCGCACCAATTTGCCGGCACCATCTGGAATAGCGCCCTTTCCAGTTCTAACGCTACACTTTTGTTGGAGATCAGGGACGGACACGAGCGAAAAACATCGTTTTCGGCGCTCGATCTTATTAGTGGAAAACTGATCTGGGATGGCGTGGTTTTCGAAGAGCGTTGGTGGGTCGGACTGGATGGTGCACAAGGAGAAGTGGCGTTGTTTTCCGTGTTTACCGATACGACCAACCCCGACAGGAAGTCGCTGATTGCATACCATATTGCCGAGCAGAAAATTTTGTGGTGGCGAAATGACTTCTCGCTTTCCGCGTTGGGACTGAATTGCGCCCTGGGAATTTCTGCTCAATACGGGCATCGCGAAATTGCACTGGACCTTATGTCGGGAAAGGAAACACAATACCTTCCGCAACCGCCTGAGGCAACGATTATCGCACGGCCAGTGCAGTACGTGGATGGACATCCCTACTTCTTTACAGTGCAAACTTTTTTGCAAGCGAGATTCAATTTCCAGGCAGTCGTATCGTTGGAGTATTTGGAGGAATCTTCGCTCATTTTTATCTCGTGCTACGCGCGGGGTGAACAAGGACTAACCAACGACTTATTGGTGCTTTCGGCTGATGGTGAAATGGTGATGCGGGAAAATTTAGGTGAGCAGTTGAAAGGAATCGGTCAGGATACTTTTTTCATCTACGGCGGTTCTGTAATTTTCGTCAAGAATAGAGGAGAGTTGTTTAGCTACAAAATCGTATGATCAACGAGCTGATAATTGCGGGTGCTGCATTTTTTCACCCGCCTGTGGTGCTGGATTCAATAGGGACGGAGACCATCAATGGAAAAGTCTTTGTGTTGCATCAGGTTGGGGAGAAGGAAACGCTTTATGCCGTCTCGCGACGCTATGGTGTGCCCGTGGAGGTCATCGTTCAATTCAACCCGACTGCCAGTGATGGATTGGATATCGGGCAGGTATTGAAAGTACCCTACACTCCCAAACGCACGGCGAAGGCAGCCGACGCTTCCCTACACGTGGTCGCGGCCAAAGAGACAATGTTTTCCATTTCGCAGGCGTATGGCATATCGATAGATGATATCAAGCAGTGGAATAACCTAACCTCCAACGCGCTGTCTGTTGGACAGGAACTGATCGTCAAAAAACCAAGTGGTGCTTCGCGAACTACGGCCGTGGCGGCTGGTGCAAGTGCTCCTGCTGCAAAGGCAGGAGCAGGGCTACACGTAGTAGCACCCAAGGAAACGATGTATTCGATCTCCAGGCAATATGGCATTTCCACGCAGGACCTGAAGGATTGGAACAAGATTGAAGGCGATGAAATCAGTATCGGACAAGAGTTGATCGTCGTGGCGCCAAAGGCTGGGCAGACGACAACCGTGTCGTCAACCACGCCGGCTTCTACGCCATCGGCCAAACCGAATGGCGCTACGGTAACAACGACCACAGCAACTGGCACGGCCGCCAGGAAGCCCGATGATGGAACTGTCGGCACCGAGGGCAAATCAACGATAACGGCTGATAGTCGTAAGGAGCCAGTTGTGAACCCTCCCGTAAAACCAGAACCGAAGGATCAGACAATAAGAATTTCAGAATCCGTGAAGAGTTCGGATGAAGTCCTGGAAACTGGTCTGGCTGAACTGATCGAAGGCACTGACGGAAATCGAAAGTACCTGGCTTTGCATCGCACGGCGCCCGTTGGGACGATCCTGAAAGTCAAGAATGAAATGAACAACCGCGAAGTGTTTGTTCGGGTGATGGGTAAGATGCCCGATACGGCACTCACCAATAAACTCGTCATCAAGATTTCAAAATCTGCATTCGACCGGTTAGGGGCGATCGACCCGAGATTTCGGGTGGAGGTGACCTACTTCAAGTAGCAGGAGCGCTATTCTACGGCTTCGTAAACTGGCCGCAATACCAGGTCAACCAGTTGACAGGCTGAATGGATCAGTAGACAAGAATGCCTACTTGAGTTTCACGTAGACGTGCTTCACGTTTCCTTTGGCTGTATCGCGCTTCTCGATGTCAAATATTTTCAAACTCTTAATGAGAAGTACCAGCTTTTGAAACCCATAATTCCGAGGGTCAAAATCAGACTGTTTCTTGATGAGAAGGTTCCCCAGATCTCCCAAATACGCCCATCCACTCTCGTCCGCCAGATCTTCTACGCTGTCGGAGATCAGTTTAAGCACGTCGCGCGTAACGATGCTGAGTCGCTTTTTGTCGTCTGCTTCCCCGGGCGCGGACGCCTCGGGACGTCGTTTGTTGCTCCGGCGGTTCTTTTGCGCAGGCTTTGCTTCCTGGGCATCTTCCGAGAGAATTTCAATGTACACAAACTTGTCGCAGGCTGAGATGAAGGCAGTTGGCGTCTTCCGTTCACCGAATCCGAATACCTTCATGCCCGCCTCACGCAACCGGATGGCTAAGCGCGTGAAATCGCTGTCGCTGGATACGATGCAAAATCCATCCACTTTCCCCGAATACAAGATATCCATTGCATCGATGATCATGGAAGAGTCGGTAGCGTTCTTACCTGTCGTGTAACTATACTGATGGATGGGTGTAATGGCCGACTCCAGCAACACTGATTTCCATCCGGAAACGGTCGGTTTGGTCCAGTCGGCGTAAATTCTTTTGAAGGTGGGCGTGCCGTATTTCGCCATTTCCTCGAGCATGCCCTTTATGTTTGAATAAGGCACGTTGTCGGCATCAATCAATACAGCCAGCCGAAGGTCTTTCGCGATCTCCATAATCGTCTTGATGGTTTCTCTCGAAAGATAAGAAGATTCGTCACGGTGCGGCAGAATAGGCGGTGCAACTAAACATTTAACCTGGTGGGAGAATCAAATAGGACGGGCGATAGGACGAAGAATCGTGTTTGAAGTGGCGATAATGGCCAGGAAGGTCGGGGCGCCCTGGGCACGAGCGTGAGGCCGTGGTGCCGCTTACTCGATCGAGACGAGTTCGAAGCGCGGTTTCTTCTTTACTGAGTCGCGGCTGATCTGCGCCAGGTACGCCTTGTTCGAATCGAGGAAAGTATTGTAATGACTAACGAGATCATCGTAGTCAGCGCGATAGTTCGAAATGCGTTCTTCCGCCATTCTGATCTGATCGACCAGATGCTGAAGGCGCGTATTGTCAGGAAAGGCCGTGCTCATCTCTGCTGCTGCCAGAATCTCCCGAACAAGCGCGGTAGAGGCAAAGTCATATTCTTCGATCACGTCGGAGTTGGCCATCGACTTCTGCGTATAGCGAATGCGATGCAGCTGTTGTAATCGCTCATCAAACCGGAAGAGCAGATGTTGATTGTCGGCCTGCCCGGCGTTGCGCAATTCCTCCAGGAGTGCGTGCAGCGCGGAAAGCTTGTCGTTATCGTCGCTCATCATGAGATTCCAGGCATGGATGAGGCTGTCCTGGTAGGCGAGGTAGTTTTCGGTTACGAAATCTTCCTGAGAAAACGTTTCACGATCATTGCCACGAGTATTGGAACAACTCCATCCGGCCAACGCCGCCAGTAATACAAAAATGGCCGACTGAATTCTCATGATCGTGTTACTACAGGTAGCGAAGTAACTCAAATTTGCGACCACAGACTGCCGCCTTTTTGGGCTTAAATTAGCCGTGTATGTTTTTGGCGAATTGTGTGGATAGGTTTATTGTAATATATTGATATACAGACAATTATCACATCATTAGCTGCTTCAAATGGTGTTCTGCGTGCGCCAGGTAGTCGACGGCCAGGAATCGCAGGGTATGGAATTCATCCACGCCTTTACCGGTGTTGCACAACTTTTCCGATTTTGAGGCGGGGAGGTTCTCCAGCACCGCCGCAATGCGGTTATTCAACAGTTTCCAGAGTGAAACAAGTTCGTGAGCAGCAACCTGGTTGTAGTCGTTTGCGGTAACCCAGAAATCCTGATCATAAACAATGTGTGGTGGCTCTGCCTCGTACTGTGTGGTGATAAATCGACGAAGATTATTTTCGGCAGAGTCTATCAGGTGCCCAAGGATTTCCTTCTTGCTCCATTTTTCAGGTCGGGGTTTGGCGCCAAATGTGTCGTCGTCTATTTGCTGAAGGCGCGTTGCATAGTCGGCCGTCAGTTGCCGAAGGATCGCGGGAATTTCAGAGATGTTTGGGTCCGGGGCGTTCGATGTTACGGGCACAGGAATTGGGGATCGTTGAGTAGCGTTTAACGTTCGTTTCAGGGCGAAGTTTGGCGATCTTGACCTTTTGTGTAACGATTCGAACCAGGCGGTGAGCGGAGACGTATATTTGCGATGATGAAGTATCTCGATTTTCTATGGGTGATGGATGTCCTTTATCGGTATTATCCGAAGTACCACTCGAGCGACCTCATGATCCTGGCCGATGATATCCTGAAATGGTTTAACAATGAACTGCCGGAAGACAGCAGTGCGCTTGTGTATTTGAGGAGTTGCTTCGATTCCCCATATGACGCGGTGAAATCGATTTGGAAGGAGCTGCAGCTTCTTTCTGCCCCCTGGATGCGGCTGAACTAGCGCACTACTGCCCGATTACCTTATTGTTTTTTCAAGCCGTTCACCAGCATGTCGGCAAGCTGAAACCCAAGGGCCTCGGGATCAATGGCCGATCCGGGATCATACCACATAGGCATCCAGTTGAGTGATGAAAACAGGGTCATCACCGCGAGCTTCTTGTCGATAGAGCTTTTGAACTCTCCATTGTGAACCCCTTCTTCGATGATCGTCTTGAATCGGTTGATGTAGTTGATGCGTAGAAGGAGGAAGTCGCGCAGGTAGGGCTCACTGAGGTGCCGGTGCTCATTCATGAAGACGGCCGATGCAGTAAGGTCTTTGGCCATCACCTGGATGTGTCCGATAATTCCATTTCGAAGTTTTTCACTGGCCGACCCGCTTTTCTTTTCTACCTCCTCGAGCGATTTTCTGAACTCTGCAGCCATATCAAAGCAAAGGCTTCGCAGTATCTCCTCTTTCGATTTGATATGTGAATACAAACTGGCGGCTTCGATTCCAAGTAGCTGGGCAAGGTCACGCATGGATGCGGCGGCGTATCCCTTCTCTTTAAACAGTTCGGCTGCTTTGCGTATTACTTGTTCCTTCCTCGATAAATTTCCAATGGCTTCCGACATAACTATTAAATACTTAAAGTTAAAGAATTTAATGATTCGATACGCGGGGAAGAAATCGGTTTCACGCGTTTACATCCGCAAACAACCGTTAGGAGACATAAAAATAGCCTGCCAGAGCTTGCTGGACAGGCTATTGCAGTGCGCGGTTATACGCTCGTGCGCGTGACGAAAATTGTCAGAAGATCACGCCGAAACTGAAGGCGTTGAGCTCAGGACCTTTGCCCTCGACAAACAAGTCATTGAGGTCGTAGTTGAAGAAGAAGTCGGCGGCACGATAACCCATTTGAAGGCGCAGGCCGTAGCGAACGTTGTTGAGGTAGAAACTATTGTGATCCTTCTCCTTCTGCTTGCCGTCGTCTTTATAGACGAGTTTGGAGTGACTCTCGATGCGGTAGCCCACGTAGGGACCAAGTCCAAACCGGAATGAATTGCCATACCCTTCCCATATGCGCGCCTTGCGGCTGTTGTCGCTGAAATCAATCACGGGAATAAGCGTTGCCGTTACATAAGATGCGGTGAGTTTACTCTTTACGTACTCGGGGAACCGCGTGTCGGCAACAAAGTACGTTCCGTTGTCGTCCTTTTGAATGAGTACGTTATCCTCCTCAAATTTGAAATTGTACCAATTCACACCGAGACCCCATTCGAGAAAAAACTTTTTACTCAGTCGGGTTCGTTGAATAGAAGCTAGTCCAACATACCACGATCCCCATGGACGCACTGAGTAAAGTTCATTGTCGTTATTGGGGAAACTGCCGTTGCTGAGATAATTGTTGGTACCTAGCTCAAAGTTGAATGACTGCCAGGTGCGACCGAATCCACGGTGATTTACGTGAACGTTCCAATCCTCATGGTTGTCATCATCGTTGTCATTTTCCGTCGATGGGCTTGCGGTTACATTCCAGTCCTCGGACGAAGGTGCAGGCTTCGTTTCCAAGGGCGCTTCCGTTTCTGCTATGCCTGGCAGGGCGGTGGTGTCACGATGTTCAAGCTTCGTAATGATGTCTTGGAACAGGGCCTGGAAATTATAGTGCTTTAATGTTTCTAAGTCGGCCCGATCGCCGATGGTAAGGGTAACCTTGCTGGAAGGAGACAAGGCAACGACTACCGTGTCTTGCCTGGACGCGGCAGGTCGTACCTGCGCATGTCCCAACGTAAGGGATAGGGTAAATATGGCTGATAATAGCAATCTGATTTTCATAGATCAATTTCTTGTTTTTTGTCCACGTTTGTCATTCTTAAAATTCAGCGCTAGAATTTCATTTTTCCGCTGTCGCAGTTCGCCGAACGGATCCTGATTGGTTTTCAGATCGTTCGCCTTTTGCAACAGCTTCTTTAACGTAGATTGCTTTTTATCATCATCGGTTGCTTCACCATCAACATTTTTATCGAGATAAGCAGAAACATCATCAGCAGTATAGGTAAGCGTGACACTCTGGGAGACAGCAGCAACCGGGGTCATATGTGCATCATCCGTTACTGCTGGCATTTCATTTTGCCGTGCTTCCGATTTTCGTGAACCTGATGAATAGTGGTTTTCAGAATTGCGCATAGCTGTATCGTTATTATTGCTTGCGTCGGCCAGTGAAGGTTTCTGCCCACCGGGTTTGCGACTTCGCATGGCCTGGCGATTGGGTCGTGACGACGGGATCGCGGTCTTATCTGTGGAAGTCAATTTATCCGAGGCAGTACGCTCTGCCTTAAGGGTGGGAAAGGCAGCAACGGGAGTGTCCGTTTTTGCGGGATCAGTCGCAGCCGCCTCGTTTGCGTTGGGGCGACGGGAGAGTTGAGCGGAATCAGGCGCTGGGGCTTGATTTTCAGCCACGGTTGACGCCGCTGGCGTACCGGGTTGTATCGACAGCCAAATGGCTCCGGCGCCGGCAACGAGCAGGAGGGAGGCAGCAAACTTCAACCAACCGCTATAAGATTTTTTTTTATTCTGCGAAGCGGCAATTCTATCCCATACCGAGACGGGAACCGGACGCTGATAGTTTTCGAGTTTGTCGCGGAAAAGTTTGTCAGGTTGTTGATTCATCGCTTCCCATTTTTCTGTTAGATATCCAATCGCGTTCGATGAGCATTTTTTGCAGGTAAGTTCGGGCACGGCTCAGCTGAGATTTGGACGTGTTCTCGCTGATCCCGAGTTGTTCCGCAATCTCTTTGTGTGAATAGCCGTCGATCGCATAGAGATTGAAAACAATGCCGTAGCCGGTCGGGAGTTCCTGGATCATGGCCAGGAGTTCTTCGCACTCCAGGTGGTCACTGAGTGAAGCGTAATCCGGCTCGCGGTCGGCCAGTTCAAGT
The DNA here is from genome assembly GCA_035489615.1 of Chryseolinea sp. Classification (GTDB taxonomy): domain Bacteria; phylum Bacteroidota; class Bacteroidia; order Cytophagales; family Cyclobacteriaceae; genus Chryseolinea. The sequence goes on along the minus strand of DATHKA010000160.1, from coordinate 6,550 downwards.
TCAGCTTCGAGATAGAGCGAGCGGTTGCGGCGTAGAAAGGTGAGGGATTCGTTTACCACGATACGGCGGATCCAGCCTTCGAAACTTCCATCGTGTTTAAACTGATGGATCTTGTCGAAAACCTTCATGAAAGCCGTTACCAGAACGTCTTCCGCCTCCATCGCGTTTTTGACATAGCGATAACTCAGGCCGTACATTTTCGCCGAAAAGCGATCATACAGCTCTTTCTGTGCGCCCGGTTCCTTCCGGACGCAGCCATCGATCAACGCTTCTTCTTTTGCCCGGTAAATCTTTAACTGCATTAGTACTTCTCCCTGACAAGATGCAAGGAATTTGATACTGGTTGCTTTCCCTGAAAAATAAAAAACCGTTTGGGCATCGAGTGCCCAAACGGTTATGACTCAAGGTCATTTTAGGTGAATATCCAACTCACCAGAACGGCGAGGATCAGAAGCAGGAAAAATATCATATAGGCTCGGGTTAGTCCCTTTTCGTAACGTTGGGATGGCCTCTATAATCAACATCACTGGCCAGGCCCTCTTCAATTTCGAGGTTCTGGATCACGTTCACCTTAGCTGTAGAAGCGCCGTTGACCTCTATTAACGCATCCTGGACCTCAAGGTTATAGGCTTTTAGTTTGGAGGCAAATTGAAGTTCGGCATCGAGGTTGTTTGCGTGGCCTGACAGCTCGGCTTCAGATTTTCCGGTAAGGTGCATCACGAGGTCCTGTGCCCGCAGCTCGCCTCGCAACTTCACGGGCCCACGCAGTTCGATGGTGAGGTCTTCGGTGTCGAAATGGTCGAACTGAAGACTTCCAAGCCCTTCGGCCTCGATTTTACGAAGCCCTGGCATCGTAATGTTGATTCGCATCTCGTCCATATCCATCACATCGGCGGTGCCCCAGTCGAACTTCTTGCTGGCACCGGAATAGTCAACAATCAACGTCTTGCCCAGACGCACCACTTTGTACTTGGCCTTTTCGGATTCCGACCCGATCATTTCTATCCGGTAGTCGCTGCCCTGGGTGATGCGCACGTCGAAAATGCCGCGGATATCCACCTCGTCGAAGTCCGTCAACCCTTCATCAGCCACGGTATTTTTATCCTCCTCCCTCACCGGGCAGGTTACGCACTTCATTCCTTTCTCCGTCATCTCCCAGGTGTTGTTGTTGCGTTGATCCCACTCGATGTAATGCGAGATCAGTCGACTGGCGGATTCGTCCAGAACAAAGGGATAGTTGCGCGGAATGTGGAGCACGACGTCCACGCGTTGCGTTCTGAAGACTGCGTCGTCCTGAAATTGAATGTTCGAATCAAACACCAGCACGGAGTCCTTGACATCAACGGAATAAGCGATCATGTGTGCGTTTTCAATGGCCTTCTGGCGGGTCGATCCCTTGGCCGAGAACGTTTTAACAATTTTGAACTCCTGTTCATCGGTGCCCACCAACGTCACGTGCACGCCATCATAGTCGTCCATCCCCACCTCATTACCGCGGAGGTAGAGTTTCTTCCCCGTCGGCCTGATAACCTGCTCTTCTTCATAGTCGCCTTCCTCCTTGAAGGAATATACCATCTTTGGAATCGTTACGCTGAGCATGGCAACACTCACAAAGAACAGTACGAACAGGCTCCACCCAACGGTCGGGCTAAACACATACTTCTTGGCCACGATCGATGCACCCAGCATGGTGACTAACACCGCCGGTATCATGATCGCCACGAACGCAGCAAACACCATCCATCCCGATACGCTGTTCATGATTATTTCCAGGGGCACGCTCAACTCTGCATCTGAGGCGGCGGGCCATGAAAAAGCCGTCGCGCTGAACAACCCAACAAATACACCGCCCGAGATGACTGCAAAGAGGATAAATCCAACGCCTGTCAGTAAGATCAGAATGCCGATGGCTACGCGAATAACCTCGAGCAGGGGCACGAGAATCTTTCCAAGTGCGTTCAGCAGGATACCGATAAGCCGGAACGGGAAGAGCAATATTTTTGTAAGCACAGACTCTTCTGCGTTTTGCTCGACGTTGAGATTTCGCTTGATGTTCGATTCAATGTTCGACAAGGTTACCGGTTCACCCTGCATTTCCATACGATCGGTAATGGTCCGGGCTTCCGGCAAAGCAAGCCACAGAACGATGTAAATCGCGAAACCAACACCAAAGAAGAACGTGAACACAATAAACAGCACACGCACCAGGATAATATCCAGCCCAAAATACGCGGCAACACCGCCCGAGACGCCGCCGATTACTTTGCGCTCACCGTCGCGAAACATCTTTTTCGCCGTGTCTGGCTCGTCGAGATCGAAGGAACCCGGCACCACCGCCCACATGATAAGGTAGGCGATAATAGTAAGGCCATAAGCAAAGGCAAGGAGCCCGAAAAGCAATCGTATCCATACGGCGTCGATGCCGAAATAGTTCGCTATACCCGAACAAACGCCTCCCAGAATCTTCCGCTTCTGATCGCGAAATAGTTGTTGAGGCGGTTTTGGCGTCCGCGGCTCCTGTGTTCCCCCCGTAGCGCCGGTTCCTAGATCGGGACCCGATTGCGGCCGGGCAGTTTCTTCCCTCAATTCCTGTTCTTCCGCAGCTTTGAAGTCGCTCACGCTTCCCATAGTCGCGATCAGTCCATTGACATCTTCGGCCGTGATTACCTGCTTGCCTTCATTTAGTTTGGAAAGAAAGATCTCGGCGACGCGGCTCTCTATGTCAGCCAGGATCTCACTACTGTCTTCGAACGACGCGAAGTACTTGTTAATAGAGTCCAAATACTTGCGCAGGTTCTCGTAACCGTCCTCCTCGATGTGGAAAATGATTCCGCTGATATTGATGCTTATGTTTTTTTTCATAACCTGTTGCGTCGGTAATTTAAGCGATGTTTGGTTTGGTAGTGATGAGTTGGGTGGAATGCACAAGCTCATCCCACGTTTCAGTAAGTATCCCCAGAAACTTACTTCCCTTATCGGTAAGCTTGTAGTATTTGCGCGGAGGTCCGGTTTTGGACTCTACCCATTTATACTCCAGGTAGCCGGCATTTTTGAGCCGGGTCAGCAAAGGGTAGAGGGTGCCTTCCACTACAATGATCTTGGCTGAGGTCAGTTCATCCAGCATGTCTGACGCATACACCTCACCCCGGGAGATTATATGGAGTATGCAATACTCCAGAATGCCCTTCCTCATCTGCACTTGTGTGTTTTCCAGGTTCATACGGCCGAAATTTTATCAATTCTAGTGTTATATACGCGAAAGTACTATGTATGGCCAAGTACTTGGCGAATATTTTTTGGCTTTTTGTATCGAAATAGCACATCCCACCATCAATAGATCGGTCGGTCGCCCCTTTTCGTTAACTTTGACACCGATTATGGATACCGTCGGATGCGTGTCGTAGCCCTTCGCCTGAGAGCTTGTGTTTTTGGGTTTGTTTTTTTGCTATTGTCTGCTGGTCAGCTAGTTGCTCAAGTCGGTAATGAGTGGATCGACTATTCGCAGCCCTATTTTAAAATTCCGGTGGCCCAACGGGGTATCTACCGGCTCACGTCGGGAGCTTTGTTTGCCGCAGGCGTTCCTTCAGGCACGGATCCCGCCCTGCTGAAAATATTTCACCGTGGAACCGAGCAGGCCATTATCGTTTCGGCCGGGTCCGATGGTTCGCTGGACGCAGGTGACTATATCGAGTTTTATGGCCAGCGCAATGATGGTACCCTGGATGCCGGGTTGTATCAGCCTGAGAGTGCGCAGCCACACCAGTACTACAACTTGTATTCAGACACCACAGCGTACTTTCTGACGCTGGCGGGTTCGCCAGGTAAGCGTTCCCCAACCTTTAGCCAGGCACCGGGTGCGCTGGTACCGGTAGCTTCTCACACGGACGAAAAACTACTGGTCATGATAGACCAGTACTACACCGGGCGAGACGAGAGTGAAGTTCAAATTACCCCGTTTGACATAGGGGAAGGCTGGACGGGTAATCAAATCCTGCAGACTCAAACGATCGACTACACCATTAGTGTCAAGAACACGCACCCTGTCTCCGGTACCCCTACCGTGGAACTGCTCGTGCAGGGCCGGGGACCGATGATGCACCAGGGTGAGGTCATGTTAGGAACCGGGCAGCGTCTGGTAAAAACTTTTACCTTCAATGGCTTCGAATCACAAAAAGTCCTTGTTTCGGCCGAATGGACAGATGTGGCCGCTGATGGTTCGCTTCTTGTTCGCGTTCGGTGCAATGGTGTTGGTGGGGCAGTGGACCGGTTCAGCATCTCCTACGTGAAAGTACGCTATCCGCAACTGGTCGATATGGACAACGAGCCTCAGAAATTATTCGAGCTTCGGGGTAACGGATCAGTTTCGTATGCCACCATTGCCAACGCCCCGGCCGGCACGCGCCTTTTCGATGTAACCGATCCTTCGAATGTCGTAGTGATCAGCACAACGGCAACGGCAACGCTGGACGCAGTCGTGGAAACTACGGAGGCAACGCAAGTGCTGGCCGTCACGGCAGTCATGGAGCCTGTTGTGCAGCCCGTGGTGTTCAGAGAGATTGTGCCGGCGCAGTACGATTACATCATCATCAGCAATTCCCGGCTGCGCACTCCCGCATTAGGTTACTCCGATCCGGTGGCCGCCTATGTCAATTACCGGCAATCGCCTGAGGGCGGTGAATACAAACCACTGGCCATAAATGTGCAGGAATTGTACGATGCTTTTAATTATGGGGAATACTCACCCGCGGCGATTTACCGCTTCATGCGGCACATGACGAGCACCGGAAAGCCAAGGTATCTGCTGCTGGCAGGTAAAGGGCTTGAGGTGTTCTACAACTGGAACCGGAACCAGACGACCAGTTATGCTAACTCTATCTACAAGGATTTTGTTCCGTCGGCAGGCTACCCGAGTTCCGACATGGTATTCAGCGCGGGATTGTCTGGCACGACGTATGAACCGGCAGTTCCAACGGGACGGATACCCGCCGTGAAGTCTGAAGACATTGCAGCCTACCTGAATAAAGTAAAAGAAATGGAAGCGCGGCCATACGATGGCTTGTGGCGTAAGAACATCCTGCACCTGAGCGGCGGCATTTACGAGGGGGAACCCCAGCTATTTAAATCCTACATGCAGGACTTCCAGGCCACTGCCCAAGGGGCGCAGCTCGGAGGACGCGTTTCGGCACTCGCCAAACATTCGAAAGAGATTCAGGAGATCAACATCGCCAACCAGGTGAACGATGGCTTAAACCTGGTTACATTTTTTGGCCACGCTTCGCCCTCGCTGCTCGATTTCCAACTGGGCTATGTCACAGACCCTGTCCAGGGATACAACAACAAAGCGAAATATCCGACCCTGCTGATGAATGGATGTCAGGTTGGCGATTTCAACCTGCCCTATACGTTATTTGGCGAAGACTGGATTGTCGCCAAAGACAGGGGCGCGATCGGATTTATTGCTCACAGCGGGTTTGGCTTCGTATCAAACCTCCGACGGTACACGCAGCTGTTTTATGAAGTCGGATATGGTGACCCACAATTCGTCAATAAAGGTTTAGGTGAAATACAGAAAGAGGTTGCCCGCCGCTTCATGGAAAATGAAGGTCCCTGGATTGGCAGCATTTCACAGGTTCAGCAAATGATGCTTCTTGGAGATCCTGCTGTGAAGTTGTTTGGTGCCGAGAAATCCGATCTGGAAATAACGGATAGTAATGTAAGCATTGCGTCCTTTGATGGAAAGCCCATTACCATGCAGACCGATTCATTTGCTGTGCGGATGATCGTAAAGAACTATGGACTGGCGCCCGACGCCACAGTGCGCGTTGAAGTGGTGCGGACACTTAGCGACAACAGCACCATCGCTTACGATTCTCTTTATCCGTTAACCCGTTACAGCGACACGCTCATGATGATTATCCGCAAACGGCCATGGGAAACCAGTGGCTTCGGTGATAACAGTTTTCGCGTAACGCTGGATCCGGACAATGTCATCGATGAGTACACCAAAACCAATAATGTTGCCGGAAAGACGGTGGCCATCGTATCCAACGCAACGCGTAACTTGTTTCCCACTGATTTTTCCATCGTCAATACGCGCGACCTTTCGCTCTCCCTGCAAACGTACGATCTGATGTCTGCTGAGCGCGAGTTTGTCGTGGAACTTGATACGGCCTATGATTTTAGCAGTCCCTATAAAAAACAATGGACAGTCAAAGGCACTGTATTGGCGCGGCAAGCAGCCCAGCTCCTCGCGGGCGACACAATAGCATACTATTGGCGCACGCGGCTAGCAACGCCCGGGCCAGGCGAGAGTGACGGCTGGGAGTCTTCGACATTCACGTATGTTAATAATGGAACCACCGGTTGGGCTCAGGTTCGCTTTCCGCAGTTCTTTGAAAATAATACCGTCGGTCTGGTGCAGGACACGGTACTGCGGCAGATTCGCTTTCTTGAAACCGTTCAGCCAGTGTCGGTGAGGGCCTTGAGCAGCCAGGTGCCGAACTTCTATGATTCCACCAGCATTCGCATCGGAGGCGTTGAGTTTTTTCAT
>DATHKA010000159.1:0-12420 GCA_035489615.1 Chryseolinea sp. | reverse complement strand
GGTATACACCCTCGTGTAGACAAGGCGTTGATCAAGGAATACAGCAAGGACCTCATTGGCCTTACCGGTTCCCTGGCGAGCGAAATCCCCTACCTCATCCTCAACGTTGGTGAAAAGCAGGCAGAAGATGCCTTCAGATGGTGGCATGGCGTATTCGGCGATGACTATTATATAGAGTTGAATCGCCACGGCTTGCCCGAGGAAGACCGTGTAAATGAAACCCTGCTGCGATTTGGTGACAAATACGGGGTAAAGTGTGTTGCCGTGAATGAAGCCTTTTACCTGGGCAAGGAAGAGGCCAACGCACACGACGTATTGCTGTGCATTAAGGAGGGTGAGTTTCAATCCACACCCATCGGCCATGGGCGGGGTACGCGCCTTGGTCTGGCCAACCAGGAGTATTACTTCAAATCGCAGGATGAAATGAAGGCGATCTTCAGCGACATGCCCGAAGCGATCGACAATCTCAGTGAGGTGCTCGACAAGATTGAGGCCTACACCCTTGAGCGGACTGTGCTGCTGCCGAAGTTCGACATCCCCAACGAGTTTAGCACGGAAGATGACTATCTCAGATACCTCACTTACGAAGGAGCCCAAAAGCATTACAGCACGCTTACACCCGAGATAACGGACCGGCTAGACTTCGAACTTGAGACCATACGGAAGACGGGTTATCCCGGATACTTCCTTATCGTCCAGGACTTCACCCGCAAGGCGCGAGAAATGGGTGTGTCCGTGGGGCCGGGACGCGGATCAGCGGCGGGTTCTGCTGTAGCGTATTCTATTGGGATCACGAACGTTGACCCGATCAAATACGATCTCCTGTTCGAGCGCTTTCTGAATCCCGATCGGGTGTCACTCCCGGATATTGATATTGACTTCGACGACGAAGGGCGCGACCGCGTGCTGCGCTATGTCATCGACAAGTATGGGAAGAATCAGGTGGCCCAGATTATTACCTACGGGACCATGGCAGCCAAGTCGTCCATTCGGGACTGCGCGCGCGTCATGGAACTACCGCTCAGCGACGCAAACATGCTGGCGAAGATGATTCCCGAAAAACCAGGCACATCCCTGAATACCGCTTTTGACGAGGTGAAAGAACTGGCGGCCATTAAGAATGGCAGCGATTTAAAAGCGCAGGTCCTGCAGCAAGCACTCATTCTCGAAGGATCTGTTCGCAATACGGGCACGCATGCTTGCGGCGTGATCATTACACCCGACGACCTTAGAAAATTTGTGCCCGTGGCGACGGCGCGTGACAGCGATATGCTTGTTACACAGTTCGACAACAGCGTGGTGGAAAGCGCCGGCATGCTCAAGATGGACTTTCTTGGATTGACGACGTTGTCAATCATCAATACGGCGTTGAGCAATATTGAAAAGGGAAAAGGTGTTACGATCAATGTCGACAGTATTCCCTTGGACGATGTGAAGACGTATCAGCTCTTTCAACGCGGCGAAACTACGGGTACATTCCAATTCGAAAGCGTCGGCATGCAGAAGTACCTGCGCCAGCTGAAGCCCGACAAATTCGAAGACCTGATTGCCATGAACGCCCTTTATCGACCGGGGCCCATGGAATACATTCCTACCTTCATCAATCGAAAACATGGCCGCGAACCGATTAAGTATGATCTGCCGGCCGTGGAGGAGTTCCTCGCGGAAACGTATGGCATTACCGTTTACCAGGAGCAGGTGATGTTGCTGTCGCAAAAACTTGCCGGATTTAGCAAGGGTGATGCTGACGTGTTACGAAAGGCGATGGGTAAGAAGCAAAAGGCCGTTCTCGATAAGATGAAGGACAAGTTCATCGCCGGGTGCAAGAACAACGGCCACCCCATTGAAGTGTGCGAAAAAGTTTGGACGGACTGGGAGGCGTTCGCTCAATACGCATTTAATAAGTCACACTCCACGTGCTATTCTCTTATTGCCTATCACACGGCGTATCTCAAGGCGAACTTTCCCGCCGAGTATATGGCCGCGGTACTCACACACTCGCAGAGCAACCTCGACAACGTGACGTTCTTCATTGAAGAGTGCAGGAGCCTGGGCATCAAGGTGCTCGGTCCGCACGTCAATGAGTCAGGTGTTTACTTTGCTGTAAACAAGGAGGGGCAAATACGCTTTGGACTGGGAGCCATCAAGGGCGCGGGCGATGCAGCCGTGGAAGCGGTGATCAACGAACGCGAGGCCAATGGACCCTTTGTCGATATATTTGATTTTGCCAAGCGCCTCACGAGTAAAACGGCGAACAAAAAAACGTACGAATGCCTCGCGTTGTCGGGAGCGTTCGATTGTTTCCCTGGCGTTCACCGACGGCAATATGTGTTCGCAAAGGACAACGACGTAAGTTTGATTGAAAAGGCTATTCGGTTCGCCGCACGCACCCAGCAGGATGAGCAAAGTGCGCAGGCCAGTCTCTTCGGGGGCACCAGCGGTACCGCGATGCCCAAGCCACGAATCGACTACGTGGAACCTTTTACGGAAATTGAAAAGCTGAACCTTGAAAAGGAGGTGGTGGGCATTTACATCTCAGGCCACCCGTTGGACAACTTCAGGTTCGAGATGGATGCCTTCTGTAAGACCACCTGTGGCGAGTTGACCGAGTTGGAAGCCATCGTCGGACGGGATATCAAGATGGGTGGTATCGTTTCGGGCGTTGAACACAGGACGACCAAAACGGGTAAGCCCTTTGGAAAGTTTACCCTTGAAGACTATACGGGTAACTATACTTTTACCATGTTTGGCGAGGACTATCTTAAGTTCAGAAACTTTATGAATATCGGATGGTTCCTGTTTGTGGAGGGCATGGTCATGCGCAATACCTGGGGGCAGCAAAACCTGGAGTTCAAGGTCAGAAATATCGACCTGTTGAATGAGCTCGGCATCAAACGCAGCAAGGGCGTACAGGTAAAGTTGAATGCGGCTGACTTGACGGCCGAAATGCTGGGCGTAATCGAAGACGCATGCGTTACCCATGCCGGAAGCACCCCGCTTTACTTTAAGATCCAGGACGCCGGCGAAAACATCCAGCTGGAGCTTTTATCAAGAAAGTTCCGCGTTAACCCGGTGAATGATATGGTTAAACAAATGAAAATGGCAGGTGAACTGGATGTCTCGGTCGTGATTTAATGACCTGCCAGCGGTGGATTTCGTTGGTTTTGAAGGGATGGCTCGTGAAAAACAGCCGCCGAGCTTGAATGAAATGGGGCCAAACGTATATTCCTTAGGATGCAAAGTGTGTTCTTACCGGGTTTGAACTAAATGATATACCTTTGCGTTGGTGTAATTGTAAAGGCAAACAACATATTAATTATATACGCTAATGGGAAAAGCAATTGAACTCAACGACGCTAACTTCGATCAGATCATCAATTCTGATAAGCCGGTACTAGTAGACTTTTGGGCTGAATGGTGCGGTCCTTGTAAAATGATTGGCCCTGTTGTGGAAGAATTGGCAAGTGATTACGAAGGCAAGGCGGTTGTCGGAAAACTCAACGTTGATGAAAACCCGTCAGTAACCGCGCGTTTCGGCGTGCGCAGCATTCCTACACTGTTGGTATTCAAGGGCGGTCAGATTGTTGACAAACAAGTAGGCGCAGTTCCTAAGTCTGTGCTCAATCAGAAACTGCAAGCGCAAGTAGCGTAACAGATATTGGAATTTGACATTTGGATGGGGGTTGTCGAAAGGCAATCCCTTTTTTTATTCGGTTAATTTCTCCGCCAAATTCAAATACTGTTTTGGCAGGTGATGCTGCCAGATATTAGGATTGTCGGGGGCATCACTGTACAGGTCAAAATAGTCTTTGTCTGCATAAAGTATGATGGTGTTCCCTGCTCTCACGTAATAGTTGCTGTTGTAGTAGGCGGGTGTAACCAGGTCAGGAAGTTGCTTGCTGACAGTTTTAGAAATCATCTTGCCTAGATATTTCTGGTAGTTCCGTTGGGCCCTTTTGCTGGGCCTGCTCAATTTATTGTAAACGTGCTTTAGCGCAATATTCTTTGGGAATTTTTGCTTTTTGATTATTGCTTTAGCACCACGAAACGGATTGACGCTGGTAAAGTCCGACACCGTCTGAACGGAGAACGGAACATCAGGAACCCAGTCAGCGGTATTCACAACATTGTAGGCCCAGCCATTTCTCGTCATGTATTCATATTCATGGGCATAAAACAAATTGCCGGGTTTGGGTCCCGCACTGCAATAAGTTTTGAAGCGAACGTCCTTCTGGATTTTGTCTTCACGTTTTAAATTTTCGAGATACGAGTTAAGCAGAAACGTTATCCCGGCACCCTGGCTATGACCCGTTAGAATAAAGTCCCTAATGCCAGCTTTGTAACACGAATCAATTTTATGTTCGATACTCTTTGACAAGTACGCCATCGCCACCAGCCAGCCCACGTGAACTGCGGCATCAGGGTTGTCAGACAGATGATAATTAAACGTATGGTCCTTTTCCAACTGGAGCTTCCCGTTTGCCGGAACCATCGCAGCATAAAGGTTAGCAAGAAAGCTTGCTGCCGTAGGTACACTTCCTTGTATGGCTAAAACGGCAATTGGCTTATTCTTGTGAATCCATAAATCCCATAGGTTGTCGAATGCAACCGTTGGCGAGCGATAAATGAAATTGAACTCCCCGGGATCTGGTAAGTCTTTAGATTCAGTCCAACTACCGAGCGCTATATGGGCCTTCTGGTTTATTTTAAGCATTTCAATGTACTCTGCCTTTTCAAAGCCAGGCTTTAGAAGCTGCGCAACTATGCCCCGGGTTGAACCAGCCAGGAAGAACAAACCGTACAAGGCTAACGTTTTAGTCATTAGAATTTCTTTAAACATTTTACGCATCAAAAGTTTACAGCGAAGAGGATCAACCACGCTCGTAAATGGCTGGTTCTGTCTCACTGTCATTGCACGACGCGTTTCAATCGTTCTACGATGTCAAGAACCGCCGGGCACACGAGGGTATTGCGATAAGTAAGGTCAGTGATTTGCACCATCTTCTTCCGATCCGTGTGAGGATACTCGCGGCACGCTTTTGGCCGATCTTCATAAATAGCGCAGTAATTTTCCGAATCCAGAAAAGGACAAGGAGAACTCTTCAATACAAAATCATTGTCTTCGTCAACCCGGAGGTACTTCTCAACAAAGGCGCCCGGCTTCATGCGCATGCCCTTGGCGATGCGGTCGATGTCGTTTGGATAGAAGATGGGACTTGTGGTCTTGCAGCAGTTCGCGCAATGGAGACAGTTGGTTTCCCCGAACACTTCGTCGTGAAGCCTGTGAAAAGCTTCATCAACTTTCCGTGGTTCGCGTTGCTTGATTTTCTGTAAGTATTTCCTGTTTTCGGCGCTACGGCGCTTCGCCAGCTGGTTGAATTTGTCCTGGTCCAGCATGATCAGCGGGAGACTGTCTGAACGTGATGGGCGCTCAATTCCTCAATAAGATCCACGACGAGATCTTTCGCCTCATCGGGCGACTCAATTTCAATCATGTTGCCATAGGTCAATAGCCAACGGCACAAGGAATGCAGGCACGATGACAGGAAATGCATTCTTACCTTGCCATCCAGTACCTCTTCTGAGGCGAAACCATAGTAATAACGGGCCTGCCTGGCAAATCGGGCAATGGAATTGTCGAATGACACGACAACGCGATGAACCTCGCGATTTGCCTGTACAATGGTTGTCAAATACTCCTGAAGGCTTAGGAGATTGCGCGGGTCAAACTTTTCGCCTTCGTTACGAAGCGTTTGGATGCGGTCGGTGCGAAAGTCGCGATAGCTGTTTCGCATTTTGCACCAGGCGATCAGGTGCCATGACATGCCGTAGTAAAAGAGACCGATCGGCTCAACGATACGGCTAGACGCTTCTTCATTATTGTTGAGGTAGTCGATTCTGAGGGACTCTTTTCCGGCAATGGCACGCTGAATGTCGGTCAAATAATTGCTGGAAATCATTTGCTCGCCGCGTGCCATCCGCCCAAACTCGATGTGCGCATCCAGACTCTCCAGGTGATCTTTACCTGCGTCGGGCAACACGGACTTAATCTTGTGCAAGGCAGAAGAAAACGCATCACGAACCGACTTATCAGCCACTTTCTCTACGATCTTGGCGGCGAGCAGCATGGAGTTAGCCTCATCCTGGGTAAACATCACGGGGGGAAGATGGTAGCCATCTACGATAAAATACCCTTTGCCGGCCTCGGAACCGATGGGTACACCGGCTTCCATCAGGGCTTTCACATCGCGATAAACCGTGCGCAGGCTCATCTCGAAGCGCTCGGCAATTTCCTCTGCCTTCACCACCCGTTTGGTCTGCAGGTGGATGAGAATAGCGGTTAAGCGGTCAATCCGGTTCATGCGGGAAGGTACGAAAATTGATAATTACAATTGCCCACACACAGTCGGAGTTGGAGCCCTTTCGGGGGCAGGAAGTTTGCGGCCCTGAAAGCGTCGACTAGTTACAAAAAAGAAGGGCCGAGGCCCTCCTTAATTGTCAATTGTTCATTGTTAATTCTAAATTTCTACTGTGGCCCGACCACCGGCGCGCTTCCCTCCTTCGGCTCGTTGAATTCGATCTCGTTACGTGGTACATCAAAGTAGCTCATGTAATTGTAGTTGATGAATGCGTGTGTATTGACCGTTGTGGACCCCGTCACGTTCGACAATACTACTGCATTGGCGCGGCCTCCACCCTTACTCTTATCATCCACAATACCCAATCGTCTCAAGTCGTAAAACGCCAAACCGCGGAACAACAGCGCAATGCGTCGCTCCGTGCGAAGTTCCTCCAGCGCCTCAGCTTTTGTTGCGCTGGCAATCGAAGTGAGTCCTGCACCCTGCATGGTCCGGATGTCGTCAATGATCGCTGTGCCTGCGGCGATGTTTCCACTCTGGATCAACACCTCGGCTTTCATCAGTTCGTTCTCCTCATAAGATCCTGCGAGGTACGTATCGTCAACCCCATATTGATCCGTATGTGCATAGGTAACAACGCCGGGCATGTCGTTGCCCCCATCCACGAGATAGTAACGCGTCCCGAAGCCCAGGCCACGCCCGCGCATGTTCACCCGGGGAGAAGTCATCAGGGCAAAGTTATTTTCCATACGTTGATCGTTCGCTTTAAAGTCCTGGATCAGGCGTTCGCTGACGAAGAAAGTCTGACCATTCTCCGTCGCCGTGTAAGAAGCAGCGCTACCAAAATTGGGATCTATCACCGAACGGTTGAAGTCTTCTGTGGTTTTCACGACAAATACCGGATCGCCTTCCTGAATGCCGGCGTCCGTAAGGGCGCCGATCGCCGACCAGTCTCCTGCTGACATCTCGCCCACGCGTTTGTTAACCAGCAGGCTACGCGCCTTCATGGTATTGATGTTCCTGATCCATTCATCCGGCGTGGGAATCCCGCCCTTGCCCTGCTGGCAATAGCCTGGAATTACCGTGCTCAAAACATCGCCATACGGACCCGTGTCACCAATGCCGTTGAGTTCAGCAATGGCATGGTCAAAATTTTCCATCGCCTCATTGATAATTTCCTGGTTCGTGACAAAATCGCCGTTTGTTTTGTTGGCTTCATCGGTAATGATGCCGGCAACGTACAGGGAGCCTATACGGGAGTAGGCGTAACCCTTCCACCAGTATGCCCACGCGCGTAGCGTTGCTTTCTTAGTTTCCTCATCGCCGACGAACGTGGCGCCATCTACGTAACTGAGCAGTACGTTCATGGCATTGTTAAGGAAGTACATGGGGGTCCATTCCATCAGCAACGTGTTGGCGGCGCCATAGGCGCGATCATTGCGCAGCCGTAGCTCGAATGGCTGTGAAATACCGATGGGGTTCAGTACCAGGCTCCCATCATCGAGCGTGAAGTCTGTAGGGTTGTTAGCGTAACGATAACTTTGATTACCCCACGGCACATAGATGACGTCGCCCATGGATTCATGCAATCCATAGATCATCGTCGTAACATAACCCAGATTTTTACCCGTCCTGGGGCCAAGCTGGTCATCTATTGACGCATAATAGGCACCGAAGCCGCTGATGTACACGCCACCTTTTGCAAATGCGCTGAGTCCCGCTTCCGTATCCAGGGCAGAGGCATTGGGTTCATTCTTGTTAGTCACCTCCGAAAGCTCATCCTTGCAGGCGGTGAACAGGGCAAATGAAGTTAGGAGTATAAATATTTTCGTTTTCATCTCTTATACCATTAATTGAATGAGACATTCAGACCAACCTGGAATGATTTAAAATTGGGGTACGACCAGTAGTCGAGTCCGCGTTGTGTGGCCACCTGAGGAGCTGCCGAGGTTGTTGCACCGCCAGAGGTGTTCTGACTTGACTCAGGATCCATTCCCGAGTAATTGGTGATCGTGTAGAGGTTTCGACCGGTTACCACGAGCTGGAGTCTGGTGAAGCCCTTCATTGAGAAAAACCGTGCGAAGTCAAATGCGACGGAAACATTTCTCAGACGGGCGAATGAAGCATCTTCCAGAAAATAATCCTTAGTGCCGTTTGCTTCAGAAGCGTCGTAAAAGCTTTTATAGTAAGCCGTCCAGGCACCAGATTCGCCATTGATCGCGATCGGCTTGTCGTAGTCCCCGTGCAGACCTTCGGAGTACATCCACTCCTTGGTCTGGTTATACATTTTGGCGCCACTCACCCAATCGATCTGGAAAGAGAAATTCAGGTAGCTCTTGAACGTAAAGTTGTTGATGAACGCCATGTTGAACTTGGGAGCTGTGTTTCCGAGGAAGTATTTGTCGGGCGTGAACTGCACGGTCTTGCTTTCTTTGTTTACGACGCGTCCATTCACGAGTTCATATTCGCCGGCTTTCGTTTGATCGAGGTAGAAATTTCCCTGAGGGCTTTTCTGGTCAATGCTCGTGAGGGCTTTGTAGCCGTAAATTGTTCCAATCTGCTCTCCCGGACGAAGGGTGTAAGTAGCCGCATTGGCCCATACAAGTGGTATATCACGTCCGTCGGTCGTGCTCATAAGCCATGACTTCTGCGTGCCGAAGTTCGTTGTGAAATCCCACTTGAAGTCGTTACCGTTGTAGATATCCGCGTCGATGCTGAACTGCACACCTTTCGATTCCAGGTCGATGTAGTTGTCCCATATCGTTTCGGATCCATTGGACACCGGTTGCGTACGCTGCCATACCACCCCTTCGCTCTGCCGTTTCCAAACGGATACGCTACCGGTCAGGTAGTTGAGCCATGAACCATTCTTGACCGGTGATATGCCCAGGTCGGCACCATATTCAAATTCGCTGGTTCTCTCCACCTGCAAGCCAGCGTTCGCAACGGTAGGGTTGGCATAAATGATGGAACCGTTATCTACGGTTCCTGTTTTGAATGTAGTTGTACGCAAGTAATGGTTAGGCACGGGTCCTGCGAGGTCGCGTGATCCATCCAACGTATAGGATACTGGCTGGATGCCGGCTTCGCCATATGCGGCGCGCAATTTAAATTCAGGCAAGAGTGATTGAAGGGGAGTCCAGAACTGCAATTGAGACAGACGGATGAACGCATCGCCGCGAGGAAACGTGAAAGGAGATTTCGCGTCGCCGAAAGTAGAACTGTAGTCAGAGCGGAAGCCACCGGAGATACCGGCAAGATCCTTGTACTCAAAACGCTGGTTCACGAGGTATCCGAACGTGATAAACAAGTCTTCATATTCGCTGGTGCTGTTTGATGATGATTGTGCACCGGTGATGTCGTCCACATCGCTATACGATGGAAGGCCCGTGTAGGTCGCGTACGAACGCTTGAAGCTGCTCTTGCGCCAATCGAATGCCACCTGCGTGGTGGAAACAATCGGCAGTTTCCATCCAAAATCCTTGTCAAAGTCGAACTTCGCCGTTCCTGTCACCAGTGAGTTGAGGTTGAAGATATTGGTAACGGATTTTGAGAAACCGCCGGCCAGACTTTCACCAATGAAATTATTGTTCGCGACCGATGCGGCATTGCCCTCCTGGTTGAGTGTATTGCGCGCAAAGTTGTTCATGGAATAATTCACACCGACCTTGTAGTCAAGATCAAAGTATTTGTTGGCTTCATAGTGCAGGTTGATCGTGGGAATAATGTCGATCACTTTATTGTCGAAGGTCTGATACTGAAAAAAGTATAGGGGATTGTTGTTGTTTGCACCTGCTCCACCGAATTGATACAGGTAGTTGTCATCCCCGTCCCGATATTCCAGGTCAGCAAAAGGATACGTGTACATGGCTGAAGATATCGGAGCACTGTTCACATAATAGGGATTAACCGAATTGTCGGTGTACACGAGTTGCGTGATCGATCTAAACGTCAGATTTTTAAAAAGATCAACACCTATGTTAGTAGTGAAGTTGTTTCGATCAAGTGTTCCTTGAACGATGGACTCCTGTTTGAGCTTCGAGAATGTAAAAGCATAATCCGAATTCTCCTTACCGCCTGACAGTGACAGGCTATAGTTGGACGTCTGCACAGAGCGGAATGTCTGCGCAATGTGGTCATTGTACTTTACGTTGCCGATATACGGCTTGTTGTTTTGTGCGCTACCCGTGTTCTCCCAATTGATCTCGCCCCACAAGCCCAGTTCGTCCTGTTGAAGTAGGCCGCCGTTGTTATCGAGCACGTTTCCACTGGCGTCGGTCGTAAAGGAATGATTAAGGGGTTGATGGAGGTCTCCTATGTTTATGACATCGTCGACGCTGACTCGTGCGGAAGCATCAATTCGCATAGGGCCTTGTTTGCCTTTCTTGGTAAATATCTGAATCACCCCATTGGCGCCCTGGGCACCATAGATGGTGGCTGCGGATGCACCTTGCACCACCTCTACCCGCTCAACGTTATTCAGGTCGAGTGTATTGAGTGAAGTAGCGCGCATCTCGACGCCATCTACCATAATCAGGGGCTGCGTACCTCCCGATAGCGTGTTGATGCCGCGAAGTTGAATGCTGACAGGCGCACCGGGGTTTCCTGAGGCCGACATGATCTGCGCGCCGGCAATCTTACCAACAAGGGCCTGATCAATTGACGCGGCAGGTATGGGTGGAAGTTTGTCGCCGGAAATGGACTCGACGGAGATGGCGAGTTTTCGTTTGTCTGTGGCCATTCCCACGCCGGTCACAACCACCTCAGAGAGTTGGGTGACGTCGGCCTTCAGCGCTACATTTAGTGTAGTCTGACCGTTGTAAGAAATCTCCTGTGTCTGGAGGCCGATGAAGGAGAAGACAATAACACCCGATGCTGCCTCTGGTAACGCAAGTGAATAGATACCATCCGAACCGGTCACTGTGCCGGTGGTAGTTCCTCTCAGAACAACATTGACGCCGGGTAACGGTGTGCCATCATCAGCATCGGTGACCTTACCTGTAAGGGCACGCTGCTGTGCGACTGCCATGCATGCCATGCCTAGCATGCCCGCGAGCAGTAGAAATTTTCTCATAGTATGAAGGTTTAGTTTAGGAATTACTACTTCTTCAAAGCTTGAGAAACCCGCAACAAAATGAATCACCACAAACTCGTGAAGTATCCACGTTGAATATCACGCAATACGGGTGTAGTTACTTTGATAAGCGTCATCAGTTTCCGGCAACGTCCAATGAACAGCCATTATCCGTCAACGAGTGTTAACGAGCAACTACGCGTGGAAGAGGGTATTTCGGGGCAACCTGGATTGAACGCAAAAAAAGCCCCCAGCCGGGGGCAATACAAAAAAAATCGACACTGTCCTCTCCCCTTCACAAAGGGTACCCACCAAATCGATAACCTGCCAAGGCAGGACTACTACTAATTTCTAATTACCAGAATATCGTATACAATGCCGTAATAATCCCCAGCACGAGAAGTGATCCCGCCAGGAAGGCAGGATGCATGCGGAACATCGAACGGTCAACCTCCAGGCCCTTAGGCACTACCCCTCTCGCGTTATCTACTTTGGTGATGATGAACATGCCGACCACGCAGAGTATAAAGACGAATCCCATACGATCAAGGAAGGGTATTTCGTAAACGCCAGTGCCATTGTCTTTTGAGAAACCCCATCCCGACATCCAGGAGAGATCGGCGAACTGCGGAAGCAACTTCAGAACCAGCGAGAAGATAAAGCCTCCGATAGTAGCAAAAAGCGCTGCATTGGAGGTGGTTTTCTTCCAGAAGAAACCGAGAATGAACATCGCGAAGATACCCGGTGATACGAACCCGGTATATTCCTGAATATACTGAAAGCCCTGTTTGCCTTCTCCCATAAGCTTCTCGCCGATAAGCAGCGAGAGCAACACGGCCATCACCATCGATACAATCACAGCGATCTTTCCGACACCCACCAATCTTGTTTCACTGGCATTGACGTTAAAGGCCTTCTTGTAAATATCGAGCGTAAAGATCGTTCCTATACTGTTTGCCTTACCCGCAAGTGATGCGACTATCGCGG
>DATHKA010000158.1:0-6892 GCA_035489615.1 Chryseolinea sp. | reverse complement strand
ATGATCGCAGCAAATAATCTGTCGTTGCAATTCGGGAAGCGGGTGCTGTTCGACGACGTCAACATAAAATTCACACCGGGAAACTGTTACGGTGTGATTGGCGCAAACGGTGCCGGCAAGAGTACCCTCCTTAAAATACTGGCGGGCGATGTTGATCCTACGCGAGGGTCGGTGAGCATTGAACCTGGCAAACGCATGGCAGTATTGCGTCAGAATCACTTCGAGTTTGATGACGTTTCCGTTCTCGACACCGTGATGATCGGCCACGCCAAACTTTGGGGCATCATGAAGGAAAAGGACGCGATCTATGAAAAGCCTGACTTTTCTGAGGCCGACGGCATACGGGCCTCTGAATTGGAGAGTGAGTTCGCAGAAATGGACGGTTGGAATGCGCAATCTGACGCGGCCGCCTTGTTAAGCGGTTTGGGTATTACCGAAGAAGATCACACCAAACTCATGAAGAGCTTAAGCGGGAATCAGAAGGTGCGTGTATTGCTCGCACAGGCCATCTTTGGCAACCCCGACATCCTGATCCTCGATGAGCCAACTAACGACCTGGACATTCATACGGTGTCGTGGCTCGAAGACTTTCTGCTGGATTTTAAGAATACCGTGATCGTCGTATCGCACGACCGTCACTTCCTCGATACAGTTTGCACGCACATTGTCGACATCGACTTCAGCGCGATCCGATTGTATACCGGGAATTATTCCTTCTGGTATCAGTCCAGCCAGCTCGCGTTGCAACAGCGGTCTTCGGCCAATAAGAAGTCAGAAGACAAACGAAAAGAACTGCAGGAGTTCATTGCGCGATTCAGCGCCAACGCATCAAAGTCCAGGCAGGCAACCAGCCGCCGGAAGTTGCTGGAGAAGATCAACGTAGATGACATCCGGGCCTCGACACGGAAGTACCCGGCGATTATTTTCCAACAGAAGCGGACGGCAGGTGATCAGATCCTCACCGTTGACAACCTCGGCTATGCCAGCGATGGCAATCACCTGTTCAAAGGTCTGAGCTTTTTCGTTCGCAAAGGAGAAAAGATCGCGTTCATTTCGAAGGATAGCCTGGCCATTACGTCGTTGTTCAAGATACTGGCAAATGAAATCAAACCCACTTCGGGCGAATTCAAATTCGGACAGACTATCACAACGGCCTACCTACCCGTAAACAACGAAGATTTTTTTCAATCCGACGATAACCTTATCGACTGGCTGCGTCAGTTTGCAGAAGAAGAAAACAAGGACGAGATCTACGTTCGCGGCTTCCTGGGTAAAATGTTGTTCTCCGGAGAAGAAGTTTTCAAACGATGCACGGTACTTTCCGGAGGTGAGAAGGTTCGCTGCATGGTGTCACGCATGATGCTGGCAGGCGCCAACCTGCTGATCCTTGATGAACCGACCAACCACCTGGATCTTGAGTCCATCACCGCGTTTAACAATGCTTTGAAGGATTTTCCGGGGACTGTCCTTTTTACCTCGCACGATCACGAGTTTACCCAAACCGTTGCGGATCGCATCATTGAACTTACTCCTCGTGGGTTCATTGACAAGCTCATGTCATACGACGAATACATATCGAGCGACAAAGTGTTGGAGCAACAGGAAGTGCTATACTCATAGGGATAAAAAAAGTGGTCCAGGCGAATCCCGTCAGGATAAAGCCTGGACCGTGTAAAACACCCCCATTAATGGAGCCTGGATCGGCCCCAAGAATCTTTAATATCTTCAGCGCTCAATTGATAAAGTTCCTGGCCTGTTCGCTTACGTTGGTCCAGGAGATTCCCGTCAGGAAAATCCTGGACCGTTGTAAAACACCCCCATTAAATGGAGCCTGGAACGGCCCCAAGAATCTTTATTAATTAAGCCGACTTCAATAGCTAGTTATTTAATTTATTAGAGCCTTTTTCGATGCGGACGTAGACATACTTCATTATGTCTGCGTGCCCCTTCTTATTGGACTCATTCGTCTTTTGCTGCATCGTCAGCTTGTCGTCGCTTAACGATATCGCCCACTCCACAATTTTAGGCCCGGTTGCAACCGCGCTCGCGTGCAATTGGCTTTCCAAGTACAACAGCGAGTGGTTTTCGTTCAGGCGGTACGAACCACTGTCAACAGACGTGGCGTTGTTCACATACTTGCCATCGTTCCTGAACTCGATCCATTGTCCCGAAGTTGGGTTCTTGGCCACCTCCGTCTTGCCGGAAAGGATCTTCTGAACTTTCCACGTTCCGAGGATCGTTTCAATCTTTTTGTCCGGACCGCCCTTTTCCTGTGCGAAAGCTGAAGTAGTAATAAGTGCTATCGCTGTAAAAAGGACTGTAATTATCCGTGACATAGTCTTTTATTGAACTCCTTGCCAAAACGTTTTGTAAAAACCATGCCGAAGGAGCTTATCCCTGTTTTTAGGCCAGAAAAAGCGTTAAAGCCAGCGAGCGGTCAAAACGATGCGGAATATATTCCCCAGCAAGCGTGAAACTTTTGTACAAGTGCTACAATATGTTGGCATGCTTAACGACTCTCGAATAGTTGGCAACACAAAGAATTGTTTTACTAACTATGCTGTTCCGGCCTCCACTATACCGCTGTAAGCTGAAGCATAACATCAACCACCTTATAACCTGCCATGACGACATCGAAAGCTGCCACGAAAAATAAAGTTTCCCTCGCCTATGTATTCAAGACGATCGTGTGGCCGCGAAAGTCTCTATTAATGGTTGGGCTTGCGCTGATTATTGTCAGCCGGCTGTCGAGCCTGGTACTTCCCGCCGCGAGTAAATACCTAATGGACGAAGTGATCGCGAAGCACAACCTGGAGATGCTGAAGGTTCTCTTGTTGGCCGTTTCCGGGTCGATCGTGGTGCAGGCCATTACCTCCTTTCTACTTACCAAACTGCTTAGTGTCGAAGCTCAACACCTGATCTCTGTTTTGCGGGCGAAGGTGCAGCGGCACTTGCTCCGTCTGCCCATTGCATTCTTTGACAATAACAAAGCGGGTGCGTTGGTATCGCGCATCATGAATGATGTGGAAGGGGTACGTAACCTGGTAGGAACAGGATTGGTACAGCTCATTGGTGGTGTGATCAGCGCCGTTATCTCGCTGGTGATCCTCATTCGCATAAGCCCGATGATGACGGTTTGTGTACTGGTACCGGTGATTGTTTTCGGACTCGTATCGCTCAGGGCATTTGCGTACATCCGTCCCATTTTTCGCGAGCGCGGAAAGCTGAACGCGGAAGTGACCGGCCGTCTCACGGAAACGCTCAATGGTGTTCGCGTGATCAAGGGTTTCAATGCGGAAGAGCAGGAATACAACACCTTCGCGCTAGGTGTCGACCAACTGTTTCAGAACGTGAGGAAAAGCCTTACTTCGACGAGTTTAGTGACGAGTTCGGCCACGTTCCTGCTGGGTCTTGCTTCGACGGGCATCATGGGAATTGGCGGTTACCTGATCATCGACAACCAGATGACCATCGGCGACTTTCTCTCGTTTACGCTATTTCTCGGATTCATGATTGCGCCCATCGTACAGATGAGTAACATCGGCAGCCAGCTCACCGAGGCTTTTGCCGGCCTTGATCGTACCGAGGAATTGTTGGCCCTTGACCCGGAGGATGATTCAACCGTGAGGACGGAACGCATCGGAAAGATCCACGGGGATGTCGAATTTGAGCATGTGTCATTCGCCTACGAAACGGACAAGCGCGTGCTGCAGGATATCAATTTTACGTCGCCCGCGGGTACTGTTACTGCCCTCGTGGGAACCTCCGGTTCAGGCAAGACTACGATCGCCGGACTTGCCGCGTCGTTTCTTAATCCTGTTGAGGGGAGGATAACGGTGGATGGCATCGATCTGTCGACCGTTTCATTGAGCAGTTATCGCAGTCAGCTCGGCGTTGTGTTACAGGATGACTTCTTGTTCGAAGGTACTATTCGTGATAACATCCTCTTCCCGCGGCCGGCCGCTACCGAGGACCAATTGATGCGTGCCGCGCTTGCCGCCCACGTGCTTGAGTTTACCAACCGCTTCGAAAAGGGGCTTGACACGTTGATCGGAGAGCGGGGCGTCAAACTTTCGGGAGGACAACGGCAGCGCATCGCGATAGCTCGGGCGATTCTCGCCGATCCACGCATTCTGATACTGGATGAGGCAACGTCCAACCTGGACACTGAAAGCGAGGCGCTGATCCAGGAAAGCCTTCGCGTGCTGATGCAGGGGCGTACTACCTTTGTTATAGCACACCGGTTGAGCACCATACGACAGGCCAATCAGATCCTGATCGTTGAACACGGATCTATCGTGGAGCGCGGCACGCACGATGAGCTGATTGCCAGGAAGGGCCGCTATTTCGAGTTGTATACCTACCAGGCGCGTATCTGATGCGTTGACGCTCTCGCATACGCCAGCCGTTGTGAATCGATGAAAGACATAAAAAATTTGCCACAGCGGTGGATGCAAAGAATATAATTAATTAACTTTTGGGTACTAAACTCCCATCGCTATGGCAAAAAAAGCAAAGAAGACTGCCAAGAAAGCTGCTAAAAAAACAGCGAAAAAATCAGCCAAAAGGTCTGCCGTGAAGGCAGTAAAGAAAGCAGCTAAAAAAGTAAAAAAGGCCGCCAAAAAGGTCGCGGCTAAAAAAACCGTTAAGAAAGCCGTGGCTAAACCAGCCAAGAAATCTGTTGTGAAAAAGGTCACCGCTAAGGCAAAGGCGATCAAAAAGACCGTTGTTAAAAAGGCTAAGGCAATCAGCAAAGACGTTTCTAAAAAGGCCGCATCGTTCGCCGCCGTTTCCGCCGAGAAAGCTACAGAGGTAAAAGATGCAGTCGTGGATACCGCATCAAATGTTGCTCACACGGTTGGCGACAAGATCGCAGAGGCTAAGGATGCCCTGGAGCAAAAAGTATCGGACATTCAAAAGAATCTCTTCGGGGCATAGCCTCGACGGTTCTCTCGGGATTACCGATCGTCCTGCTGACTTTCAGGAACCTCTGACTCAATCGCATTGAGTGGGGATGGGTGCGTTCCTGTCGAGGCTCCGAACTATATTAATGGGCTGCTCGCAGCCCTTCTTGCTTTGCTTCAAACTCACTTTGTCGCCCTGCCGGTTTGACTACTGTGTTCAACGGCACTTTAGGCTTTTATGAACCGGACCCAGCTTGATCTGCTCCTCCGGTCCACTCTCACGAAGTATGTCCCGCGCGAGAGCTTCTCTGCCTCAAGAAAGAAGAGCACACATCGCTCAGGCATTTGCACTGATGTTTCAGGAGGTGTCGTCAAACGAACCGTAAAGGTCTCGGGACTGACGCGCATACCGATCGCGTTATACAATGCGACACGCAAGCGATCGGCAGCCGGGCCGCCCTCCTCACAGACACCCTCCACAATTAATTCCGTAGTCGCGGGATTGGGATACACGCGCAGGGCTCCGGATGATGCCTGAAGGCCAATCCACACGCTCACGCTATCAGCCGATGGAGCGTACAATGATGGAAGGTCCAGGGGAGCATATTTAGAAGGTTCCGGAAGTCCAATATACAGCGTGAAACGTGCCGGCCGGGACGAAGCTGTGTCGGTAGTCACTTGGAACTCCAGGGAGTCATGCACATCGAGTTTTTCAGTGCGCTTCAGGTAACTGTCCCTGACATAGTAGGTCAGGTGCCGAAGACTATCTTGAGCTGACAGCCTGAGTATGTATCGTGCGGGAGGCAGGTCCGTCAGTCGAAGGGTGATTGAATCAGGAAGCCGGGGACGAGAGTCGATGGCCAACCGACTCCCACCTATTGCCAGTATAGACAAGTTGAGGGTATCATTGAATAGCTTAAGTCCGTCCCACCGATCGACGGAGTCACTGCAATGTGGACGCAGTTTCAAAACTGCGTGGTCGGATATTCGTCCATGCGATACAGAGATGCGGATGCTGGGAATCGGCGCAACGGGTCGCCGATAAAAGGAAGCGTCGACGGCCTTTGCCTCTTCGCGAAACGTTAGCGAGGCGCCCGGCGCCGTAGCGCGTACCCAGAATGATTGTCCTGGTGCAATTCTGCCTTCAGGAATATCGGTGTATTGGCTATCTCCATCCCAATACCGAAAACGATGGTCACCATTGTCACGAATGGCGATCACGTACGATACGCTTACTTTGCTAACAGCGCTCGCGTCCCAGTCAATCGCCGCCGGGTAAGGATTGCCAACCAGGTGCCAGCCGTTACCTGTCCCGTTGTGCAACGTATAGCCCAGGGGTAAATGTATTTCGCCCTGATTTATTGTCCCTGCAAAGTCGAGTAAGGTTGGGGTTCGGTTTCGCACAAAGGCTGCATACCCGCGGCCGACTTGCAAAGGTGCTTCTGCGGCGTGGCCAGCCGGCGGATATCCCCTCCAACCCTGTTGTAAGTCGCCGGCTGATTCGTCGTACTCAAACAGCGAAGGGCTTGTTGACACGATTCCGGCACCCACGCTGGGATCGGCGAACTTTCCTGTGACGGCAAAATCATCCATCAAGGTGGCGACAGTAGCATTGCTCACCGGGCTGGACAAGTAACGATACAGGCGTCCTTCGCCACTCATGAATCGTTGAACGGTGACGTCGCCTTCGATCGACGAGCCCGTGGGAATTGTTCCAATCGCGGCGGTGTGGCTGGCGTCGTCACTGGAGGACAACAAGGTCAGGAACCCCTGTGACCGAAACCTGATTCCCGCAGTTCCGATCTGGAGCATGCCCGTCAGGGATAAGGGACTGGTTAGTTCGACAATGCCCGTCGTTTTGAACACCTCAAGGCGTTCCAGCGTCGCACCGTTGGCATTGATCGTTTGATTGATCGCCCCGGCAAGACGCAGTTTCTCAAGGTTCACCATGGCACCGGCAAGCAGGACATTACCTTCTACGGTCAGCG
>DATHKA010000157.1:0-50701 GCA_035489615.1 Chryseolinea sp. | reverse complement strand
ATGGGCGAGGCCACACCGGAAAGAGGCGGCCGAGGCAAGCGCATTTTCACCGTGACGGCATCGGGCAGCCGCGTATTGCACGAAGTACGTCACGTGAGGGATAGCCTGTGGAGCCGGATAGCCCCGCTAACATGGCGTAAGATCAAGACTGCGTAGCGATGGCCATGGAGCAACGGAAGTCACCACCTCCCCGCTGGCTCGACAAGCTGGTGGAACGTTTCTGTGCACCCCATCTCCTGGATGACGTGCTCGGCGATCTGCACGAAAGGTACAACCTTCAGGTGCGGAGACTGGGGGAAACAAAAGCCAGAAAACGATATTGGCAGGAAGTATTGTCTTATATGCGTCGCGCTATCTTCAGACGACGATCATCCCGGCATACCCAACCACTCGTGACTGACATGATACGTAACTATTTCAAAATCGCCAGACGCAACATTTATAGAAACAAGGCTTATGCTTTGATAAATGTCCTGGGCCTGGGAATGGGTATCGCCTGTGCTATCCTGATCTTTACCATGGTAAAGTACCATTTCAGTTTTGATACTTTCCATGCGAAGAAAGAGCGTATTTATCGAATCACCACTGAGTTTCACCAGGACGGAGTAAGTCGCGAGGCCAATGTTCCACAACCCATGGGGAAGGCCTTTAGCAACGATTACAGCTTTGCTGAGAAAGTTGCCATGGTATACAGTAACTCAGACTTTCTTGTGTCGGTTCCATCTTCCAAAGGCAATAAGAAGTTTGAAGAAAACGTTGCCTTCGCGGAACCGGCGTTTTTTGATATCATGGATTTTCCGCTGATACAAGGTGACAAGAATACTATATTAACCGAACCCAATACGGCGATTGTTACGGAGCGAATTGCTGCGAAACTGTTCGGATCTAACAATGCCATCAATCAAATCATCCGCATCGACAATAACAAGGATTTTACCATTACCGGGATCCTGCAGGATTTGCCAGTCAATACAGATCGGAGGGACGAAATTTATTTATCGTACAGCAACCTGAAAGATTACAATTCGTGGTTGGCGGGTGATAGCTGGCCGGGTTTGGCGGGAGGTATGGAATGTTTTGTTTTGTTGAACCCTGATGTCAAGCCTTCCGATGTAGACGTTGTGTTTCCGGAACTTTCAAAAAAATATTACAATGAACGCGACGCAAAACTTTATCGTTTTAAGCTACAGCACCTCTCAGACATACATTTGAATCCCGATCTTGGCGCGTATGTAGCCAAGAAAAATCTGTGGGCGTTATCGCTGATTGGCTGCTTTCTGATCATTATCGCCTGCGTGAATTTTGTCAATCTCGCCACTGCCCAGGCACTTGGCCGGTCTCGCGAGATTGGGGTTCGGAAAGTATTGGGAAGCCAACGCAGACAACTCTTCTGGCAGTTTATAGCGGAGACCGCATTAGTCACGACCCTGGCACTGGTGCTGGCTTTTGCGCTGGCACAGCTGGCACTGCCGCACGTAAACCAACTTTTGCACATTCAGCTTCGCATCAACCTCTTCCAGGATGCTTACCTGCTTGTGTTTCTAACCCTCCTGCTACTGGCCGTCACGCTCCTTTCCGGTTTCTACCCGGGCATGGTACTGGCGGGCTTTAAGCCTGTTCTGGCATTGAAAGGTAAAATATCGCAAAAACAAGTGGGTGGCTTCTCGTTAAGGAGAGGATTGGTCGTTACGCAGTTCGCTATTTCGCAGCTTCTCATCATTGGTACTATTGTGATCGCAGACCAGATGCGTTACTCCAGACAAGCGGATATGGGTTTCACGAAAGACGCCATCGTGATGTTACCTGTTCCTAAAAGAGAGGCAGCAACGATCAGTACCCTCAACTCGGAGATCTCCCGAATCGCCGGCGTAGAGAAAATGACCTTTTGCAGTCGCGCACCGGCGTCGCCCAGTTGGGCAGATGTTACTGTGCGCTTCGATTCGCGGACCAAAAATGAAGACTTTGATATCACCGTGAAGGCCGGTGATGATCAGTATGTTTCTACGTTTGACTTACAGATCATTGCCGGGCGAAACCTTTATGCGTCAGATACAGTCCGTGAATTTTTGATCAATGAGACGGCGGTAAGGAAATTTGGTGCAAGCGCTGCGCCGGACGTGATCGGCAAACGTATGCAAATAGGCCTCAACCACAGGGAAGGAGTTGTTGTAGGCGTGGTAAAGGATTTTCATAATAATTCCTTTCATCAGACGATCGATCCGATCTGTATCACGACGTCCAATAATTGGTATTCGAGCTGTGCCGTTAGAATTAATGCTGCGAACCTGTCGCCGACGCTTGCCGTCATTGAAGGTATCTGGCAGAAGACGTTTCCTGACCATGTTTATGAATATGAATTCCTGGACGAACAGATTGCCCGGTTTTATGAAGTCGACAACATGATCCTACGGCTTATCCAGGTCTTTGCGGGTATTTCGATTATCATCTGCTGTCTCGGTTTGTACGGATTGGTATCATTTATGGCGGCGCAGAAAACCAAGGAAGTGGGTGTGCGGAAGGTATTGGGTGCCAGTGTGCATAATATCCTATGGCTGTTTGGCAAAGAATTCACGCGCCTGCTGATTCTGGCTTTCGTCATCGCGGCCCCATTGGCCTGGTGGGTAATGAGCGGCTGGCTGGAGAACTTCACGTTCCGGATAGAAATCGGGACCTGGATTTTTGTGCTGGCTATAGCCGCTACGTTCCTGCTGGCTTTGATAACGGTAGGATATCAGTCGTTCAGATCGGCATTCGCTAATCCGGTGGATAGTTTGAGGAATGAGTAGGTGTAAAGGCAGGGTTAGCCATTATTTCGTGTAATAACACTAATTGTAATTGGAGGGGTGGTGAAATTCTGGATTTCGGAGAATATTGTAATGAAGAGATCAGGATTAGCGTCTATGAGAAAGATGATGATCTGAAATATGTAATTCGCAGTAAGAATAATGAGATTATGCTGCAACAGGATATGGATATTTCGATTCATCAACATTGGGGCTTTTTTTTAGATAGCAAGAGGAATTTCTGGGTATTTAGTTCCGATGTTGGGGACGGCATTTGGGAAAAGGATTCGGTTACTAGCAAGTACTACAAATGCAACAATTACTTCGCGCTCAAACTTGAAAAATCCGTATTGGAGACCGATTTTTTTAAAAGTTTGCGCGATAGAAACAGAAATCGAATCTAAAAAAAGAAAAATCCCGCCAGGGAAGGCTATCGTGCCGCTGACGCATAGTGAGGCCGATATCGTCTTTGATGCGAACAGAGCTTCTCACGTACTATTAAATCCTGAATCCTTTGAATTGATTCGAAATGGAAAGATTGATCATTTGATTTTACCTTATAATATTTACTTCCCTGAGAATGATTTGACGTTTTCAAGATTCTTGACAAAAATCGGTCTTGAAATGATGGCAGCCGGCTGTGAGTGACGATCCAGACGGAAGCACCTCTGATGCATATTTGATTGCTCTCAGAGCGCGGCTTTGTCCTTTGGATTATCCCCCTGCTCGTCATCTTTGAGTCAGGAGCAAGGTATCACCCAACTTGGCCGGGTGCAGCAGGATCAAAAGGATAACACTGTGGGTGCGATCACAGAAAAGAAGGATCTGAATATTGGCCGTGGGAATGGGACGGCCATGTTCCTCTCTGTAACAGACGTTAGAACAGCGAAGTCGAATAATTCTTTAAATGCTGGTATGCTTCAGCTACATACGCCTTCTTAAACAATTCTCTTTTTCGCATGTTCCAGTTTCCAATCGCGTCCATCACTTCATCTTCGGTGTACTTTGGGTTTTGAGCAAGAATGAAATCGACTGTAGCCAGTACTTCAAGCGACAGTTCGGATGTATAGCCCGCTAAAAACGTAATCAATTCAGTTAATCGTTGCTTGTCCTCGAACGAAAGTATATTCTTTACATAACCATTAACCTCGCTCCACTTTTCATAATTAAGTTTTAACGGTTCAAAGGGCTTGGCTTGTCCCTGTTCCATTCCTTTCAGGTACACACCATTCAAATGGTATAACACTTTTTCTACTCCAATGGCATACGGGCCATAATGGTGAGCTTTGAAATCGAGGTTAAGCTTTTGGCCTTTGCGTTGGAGGAAGTATGCAAGCTTATTGGCAGCAAACAAGCTGCTGTATTCGCCCATACTCTCAAACGCAAACAAAGCGTACAACAACACTGCGCGGGGCGCGGTGAGCGCTACCTTTTTCTTCGCATCCTGTTTTTGCAAAATCTGCTTGATGGCTGCGTTAGGCTCATAGATCAGGATGTTGGTCGGTAACCCTTTCAATGATTCCTCAATCATCGGGCGAACTTTTTGCCAGTCTAAACCGCCGTTACCACTGCCAAGGGGGGGTATGGCAACACTGGTAATTTTTCGCGACAGCAACAATTCGCGAAGGGCATCCAACCCTTTCTCGATGTATTCATACTTGGATGGGTTTCGCCAATGAATCTTTGTTGGGAAATTGATGATCAGCTTTTTGCCTAGATGCATGTTTTCGTCCCACACTGCCAGTAGCTTGCCTGGCTCTAGTTCTTTGCGCTTGCATGCATCAATGTATGCCTTGTTGTTGTTGGGAAATAGCTCTTTGAATTGCAGTGCAATTCCTTTACCCATTACGCCAACCGTGTTTACGGTATTTACAAGGGCCTCGGCACCAGACTGCATCATATCTCCTTCGACAAGCTGTATCATTTAAAAGAAATATTGACGTTGAACATTCACGGGTAAATTAACATTATTATTTGCCAATTCCTGCGTTATGCGGTCCGCCGTTCGCTGATCGTACACGTTCAGCGATTCAATACGTGCAAGTGGCACCTCACCACTCACCAGGAATTCTGCTTGGTATCTTCTAGGCCGATCGTAATCGCCTTCTCCTTTTGAGAAATTGCTGTTCTGTATGCAAGGCCAATCAACACGGTCAAGGCTATCGAGATCGTTGTAATGGTTCGTCGCTATATCGTTGCCTTGTCCATCGGTAAAAAACCATCGCGGTAATTCTGCAAGTTCTTCGATTAGGCAACGTACTACCAAAATCTCCGATTGGTCACGTTTCTGTACTACGGGGTGTCGGTATCCACTAATAATATTGTATAGCATAACGGACTTAGGCGTAAAATAGAACGGCACATACTCACCGATGTTTCCATAGCCGAGAATCTTCACGCGGCTTGTCCTGCGCACGTCAATAATTTCTGGGTTTCCGATCTCGATGTACTTCTTGCTGGCATGACGATGATTTTTGTTTACCATTCCCCGTGCGAGCAACAACGGCAAATTATCGATATGGGTTATTCTGTAGCAAAATCGCCTTTGTGCGTTAATCATATCGAGCCTCGAAACTGCGAAATTCCTTGCAAATTAATACAATCTTGCGGGAATGCGACTGCTAAACCCCGGGCAGATATCATCAAAAAGCTCTTCCAGATGGCCAAGCGAGCAGCAAAGGAACAATCAACAATCCACAATCCACCCACCACCAAGCGGGCTTAGTATGCGAAGCAAAGGGGTTGTTGCATGAAGTCACAGCAAACGATCCTGGTGTGGAGGAATACTTGGGTTTCCAGCATGGAATGAGGCAAGGATGAACGGCGTGAAAAAACGCGGTCTAGCCTCTCCCTTTTAACGAAGGGTAAGCGCAAGAGATACCCCTCTGTCACCGCGCGCGCACTCACTCCGATCTAAGCATCACGCTCGGCCTGCTAAACACAACTTTCATGGCCTGAAATCCGACAGTGACGAATGCGAGCATCGTTGACAACAATCCTGCGGTGAGAAATGGGAGCAGACTTAGGGGGGCATGGTAGGCAAAAGAGTTCAGCCACTTATCCGAAAAGTAATAGCCGATAGGCGCAGCAATAACCGTCGCGATCACGACGAGGATCAAATGGCCTATTGTCGAAGAGTAGAACAGAGCTGAAGACGTGGCACCAAAGATCCTTCTGATCGAATATTCTTTGCGTTTCAATTCGGCCGTGTAAGAAGACAAACCGAACAGTCCCAGGCACGCTGTAAAAATGCCGATCGCACCAAATACCTTGAACAAGATTTCAGTTATTTCTTCCGCACGATACACAGACTGGAAGTCATCATCCAGAAAACTATAAACAAACGGCTTTTCCGGATTGAACTTCTTCCACTCTTTCTCTATGGCGTTAATGTTTCGCTGCATGTCGCCTTCAACCCTAATCAAGGTGTTCGTATAAAAATTGGCAGCGTTAAATTGATTGATTAAAAGCGGTGCAACTTTCTCATGAACTGACTTGAAGTGAAAATCCTTTACAATGCCAACGACCTCCAGGCCACCCTTCCTTACACCTGCAATACGCAAGCCAAGCGGATCCGCGATGCCCAGAAGCCTTACAGCTTCTTCATTCACCAGGACAACACTAGAGTCTGGCTTACCCTCATTGTAAAAGTCACGTCCTTTTACGAGCGAAATTTTCATTGTCTTCAGAAAATCCGCGTCAACGGCGATTGTGTGAACAAGCGGAACGCCTTTCGTCGATCGGCCAGGCCAGTCAATGCCTCCCGCACCAACAACCTTGGTGAGGTCCTGATCCAGCGCACACATCTGAAGGATGCCCGGCACTTGAAGCAATTCCGACTTGAATGCTGCATAGTCTTTCGACCAGTCATGAATCCGGATGATATTCTCGCGCTGATAACCCAGATTCTTCGTCCTTATGTAATGCAGCTGATTGTACACAACCAGTGTTCCGGAGATGATCAGGATGGAGAAAACAAATTGCAGCACAACCAGAGATCTGGATAACGTACTACCGCCAAGGTTGGTACCATGAGCCCCTTTGATCAGCAACGATGGACGAATAGAGGATAGGATGACTGCCGGGTAAATACCCGATAGTATTCCAGCGCCGATCATCGTGCCAAACGAGATCAGCAATGGCATGCCGAACGTTTGCAAACTTAAAGAGAGGTTCTTGCCGACAAGGTTGTTAAAGGGCTCAAGTACCACAGCGGCTATCAGGACAGCAAACACCATGGCGATCATAACCGCCATTAATGATTCTCCCAGAAGTTGCACTACAAGCTGCAGGCGAAATGCACCGATCGATTTTCTTAATCCTATCTCTTTAGCGCGCCTGATCCCGCGAACAGTTGTCAGATTTGTAAAGTTGACGCATCCAATCGCGAGAATGAACATTGCCAACAAGGTAAAGATCATTACGTATTGGCTGTTGCCCTTTCCCTCCGGCTCCATGGAGTAAGTCGTCTCGGCAAGGTGAATATTCCTAAGCGGTTGAAGGGTCAAAGCGCCCTTGAAGCCTGCCGTGCGTGGGTCTGTTGACAGGTGATGTAGGAGCTCTTTATTTAAGCCCCGGTTGACCTCCTCTGCCTTTGATGGATCTTTAAGTTTTAGGTAGTGATAGGATCCAAAGTTTATCCACACCGCACTCTGTCCAAGGTCGGGCATTCGCGAAGCATAGTCGAACCGGACATGAGAATTTTCAGGCACGTCTTGAATGACACCCGATACCTGCTGGCCGTTACGGAGAAATTTTCCCACCGTATGTTCCGATTCTCCGAAAAGTTTCAGGGCAAGACTTTGCGTTAATACAATGGATGTGTAATCCGGGAAGGGATTGTTCACGTCACCCTCAAGAAATGGATAAGAGAAGATCTTAAAGAATGCGGCATCGACTGCGAGTCCTGTCGCAAATACCTCTCTGCTCTCGGTAGTGACGGTCTTGTCCATTCCATATAGGGAGGCACGGGCGATGTACTCCACCTGCGGATAATTATGGTTGATCGCATCTGACAATGCATTGGGACTAAAAGCCGTATGCATTACCTGACCACCCATGTCGATAGTGCTTACGACCCGGTATATTTTGTCAGTATCTTTGTGGAATCCATCATAAGAACGTTCGTCATTGACATAGATCAGGATCAGCAAGACGGTTGCAAGTCCGACGGATAATCCAAAAATGTTGATGAATGAATAGCCAAGGTGCCTTCTTATTCCCCGGATAGAGAATTTGATATAATGACCCATCAACGGTGCGGTTACATATTTTTTCCTGTGCCTGGAAATGATGCCCATCCTTACAAAATCCAACGTGTGAATCAGGGCTCTGCGTACAGCGCGGGATTTGCCAACCCTTGTCACATCGTTGTGAAATTGCTCGATCACGTCACCCTCGATCGTCTCGATCAGCTCTGCAGGACAAAGCCACCGTAGTAGTATTAGCAGCCAGGACGGCACATTGACATCTGGTTTCATGGACTTCATTTTAATTGAGGGATTAACTTCCAAAGATGCTGTCGTTCATCTTTAATCGCCTTCAGCAGGGAGAAGCCGGCTGCGGTAATGGTATAACATCGCTTGCGCCTTCCGCCCCTGACCGACGTTGCGCCGCCGACTTTCGACTTTATAAAGCCTTTGTCCTCAAGTCTGTATAATGTAACGTGAACACCACCCAGATTAACAGACCGCTGCAACTGGTTTCCAATCTCCGTAACAATTGAATTGCCATAGGCATCGCCATTCAAAACCGCCACAATGGTCAATATCAATTCCTCAAATTCACCAAGCCTGTCCTTGTTCATTTGTATGTGATATGTCTAATAAATATAATAGATTTGTATTACACTTGTCGAACATATTGAATAAAATATTTACAAGAGCGAGTATATTTCGCTACGGAAGATGACTGCGCTTGGAATTGCGTAACAGGATATGCCTGTTTGTTGGAAAGATGAGATGGCTACATCCAGCATGGAGATGGACTGCCTATTCAGCATTTTTCAAACGGTCGTTACATGGTAAGGATCACCGATGCTGGCAATGTGTACTCAACGTCGATAATAAAGCATCGACAGGTGTTTCGACTGAGCCCGATATTTCACAACGTTCGTGTTGGCGGTCAGGTTCGAAGGGTCTGACCATACTGCGTTTGTGCCGAGACTGTGCCAATGCGCGTTGACGTGAATTTTAATGCGAGGGCAGGTGCTTCGCCCCGAAGGGTGTCAGCGAAGATCGACACAATGCTGTCGCGTGTCGCACGTGATGTCCCCGACATGAATGGGTCGCAGGTCGTTCTTCAGCCATTGACTAGCATTCATTTACAGTCGCGCTTCATCGATGAATATGAGAAGAATGGCAGCACCGAACTTGTGTACCTTCTCCTGAGTATCGGCGCGACTATCATGGTGATGAGCTGGGTCAACTATGTGAACATTGAGGCCGCCCGATTCTTGCGTCGGTCGAGGGAGGTCGGCGTGCGACGTATTATCGGGTCTGGCAAGTCGGATCTGGCCTTGCAATTTCTTTTGGAATTTTGTGGCATCACCGCCTTAGCCGTTATAGCATCCGTAGGATGTATTGTCCTGTTCTCTGTACCGTATACCCGACTAACAGGGATATCGATCGATTTGCAAACTATGCTTCACTGGGATCTATTGTGGGCAACGCTGGCCTTTCTCACAGGGGGCACGCTACTCACTGGAATTTATCCATCCTTGTATGTCATCCGGATTAATCCCGTTCAGGCATTGAAGGGAAGTTACTATCCACAACGCGGCAGATATTCCCCGAACATCCTTTCGAGTACTTTTTCCTGGACGATTATTACGATCAACAGTTCAAGTCCGAGGGACAATTCAGTTCAGTGTTTTCTCTTTTTGCAGGGGTCGCTGTCTTCATAGGATGTCTGGGCATCCTGGGCATGGCACTATTTGAGTCGAATGCCCGGATCAAGGAGATCAGCATTAGGAAGATCCTGGGTGCTTCGGCCGGTAGCCTGCTGGCACTGTTGTCTCAGGACCAGGCCAGGTGCCTGCTTGTGGCGTGCCTGTTGTCGTTCCCACTTACATGGTATGCGGCTGACTGGTGGCTGGCGACCTATCCATCGCAGATCGGTATGTCGGCGCGCATACTTCTTGTGCCGGTTATTGTGATTGCTTCTACTGTGTTGGTGATATCCGCGTTGCAGGTACTAAAGGCGGCTAGCGTCAATCCGGTCGGTCCGTTGAGGAGTGAGTAGACAATCGACTATTGGATCCTTTCAATCTTCGCTTATGTAGCAAACAAGTGGGAAAGGAGATAGATGCCTTCAAAAAGGGGTTACCCTGGAGATGGCCTTTCATAGTATTATTGTACGCTATTGTCCTGCTCCGAAGTGTGCACGTCTCTGACATTCTTCGGCACCGCGACTGCCGCGAATAATAATAGCAAGAATGAAAAGGCATAGAAGCCTTTCTCGCGGGTAACAGCCCGGCGATCCACAATCCGATGGTGAGCAGCACAATCGCGAGGGTTTTGCTCAACAGCACGCACTTTACATTATTACTCATTCCGAAGCGAATCCACCGGATTCGCCAGCGCCGCCTTCATGGCCCTGAATCCTGTAGTCATTATGACTATAAGTGCCGCCATCGCAGTAGCCACGATAAACGGTCCGGCGCCAACGGATGTCCTGTAAACAAACCCATCGATCCATCCCTTCATAAAATACCAGGTGAGGGGTATGGCTATAGTACTTGCAATCACGAGCAGGATCATGAACTCCTTGATCAGCAGAAAAGAAACGTTGCCCACGGATGCGCCCAGAACCTTTCGTATCCCGATCTCTTTCGACTTCCTTTCCGCGGTAAAGGATATCAGTCCAAAAGTGCCGAGGCATGCGACTACGATCGCCAGTATAGTGGACAGCGTAAACACCTGGGTGAATTTTTGCTCGCCCGTATACTGTCGTTCGACGTCGTCCTTCAGAAAAGTGTACTGGAAGTCGCGGTTGGTAACAAATTTTGAGTAGACAGTCTTCACGTGATTCAATGTAGTAGGCACATCACGCGGATCTATGCGCAGGTATGCCCAGTAGACGTCTGTCGAATAGATGAAGATAGTCGGCGGGATCTCCCTATGCAGCGATTCAAAATGAAAGTCTTTCACCAGACCTACAACGGTGTATTTCCGATCCCCCAGTTGCATCCACTTTCCGATCGGATCTTTCCATCGGAGCTGTGCGGCAGCCGATTCGTTCATGATGATTGAAGCGGTGGAATCCGCCGGAAAGTCTCTGGAAAAATCCCGACCCGCAATGATTTCGGCTTCGATGGTCGAGAGGAAGTCGTGATCGATGCGAATGATTTTCATGGATTTGTTCACTTCCTCGTCGCTTTCAATATCCTGTGCTTTGTACGCAGTGCTGTTGCTAATCCAGCCAGGCATGCGCATGTTGCAGGCGCCGATCTTTTCAATCGTGGCATCCTTGAAAAGCTCATTCCGGAAGGTGTTGATTTGTGCGCGGTCCATGGTCTGCAACGGTATGGCTAACACCTGATCTTTATTAATACCGAGCGATTTAGTTTTCATATAGTCCCATTGCTGAAATACAATCGCGGACGCGGCAATCAATCCTATGGATATCGCGAATTGCAACACGACAAGGCCTTTCCTGAGCGTAAGTCCACCGGCCACGCCCTCCGTTTTTTGTTTTCATGCTGCTCTTCGCCTGGAAGGATGAAAGCATCAGCGCAGGATAGAGGCCAGAAATCAAACAAATCACGATAAGAGCGACCAGCAAGCCTGCCAGTATGCGAGGCGTGAACAAAACCAGGTGTGATATTTCTTTTCCGGCGAACGAATTGAACTTCGGGAGTAGAAAATAAGAAAAGACTATGGCGAGCAAGAGCGCCGTGCCGGTCATGAGAAATGATTCGGTCAGGAACTGATTCACGAGGTCACCTTTTTTCGCGCCGAGCGCCTTGCGCATCCCTACTTCTTTAGCGCGACGCATCGACCTGGCCGTCGTAAGGTTCATGTAGTTGACACAGGCGATAACCAGGATAAACACGGCGATCACTGAAAACGTATAGATCCGGTACATGCTGCCGTTGTCCTGGAATTCAAGCCCGACGTTTGATTGAAGGTGAATCGACAGGAGGGGTTGCAGGAACAATTTGAAGTTGCCTGAGTTGAAATAGCCCAGATTTTTGTTAGTGAATTCGGGGAAGGTTGACTCCATGACGACGGGATCTGTTCCAGGAGACAGTTTCACATACACGTGCTGCGAATCCCAACCCACTTCAGTAAGGAGTTCTTTGGGCGCCAGTTGCTGCAGCGTTTCACCGGAGATTAGCATGTTGAAACGGAAGTGCGACGTGGAAGGCATGTCTTTCATCACGCCACTGACCTGAAGGGATACGAAACCATCGTTCATTTTGAATAGCTTTCCAATGGCGTTTTCGGTACCGAAATATTTTGCCGCGGTGGTCTCATCGATCACGACCTTGTTGGTTCCCTTGAGCACGTCGTTCGGTGTACCCTCCACGAGCGGGAAGGAGAAGATCTTAAAGAAGGTGTCGTCCACCCACGCGATTTTTTCTTCTATTATCCGTTTATCGCCGTACTCAAAGATACCATCGTCGTTCATGATCCTTACAAGCTCTTCCACTTCGCCATAGTGGGTTTTGAAAAGCTCTGCGGTACGCCAGCCGTTAGTGGCATAGGGCTCCCACTGACCTTGTCGCATATAGGCTGCTGCGACACGATAGATGCGCTCCTTGTCATGGTGTATCTTATCGTAACTCAGTTCGTCGCTGACGAACAGATAGATCAGCAGGCAGCACGTAAAGCCCAGCGCAAGACCCGCGACGTTAATAATGCTGTACATTTTTTCGCGGTTAAAAACCCTGAAGCATACCTTTAGATAGTTCCTGTACATTTCGTATGGATTTAAATGTTGATCGTGTTGACGAGGACGCATAATGCCCGGACGAAAGAGGAGCAGTACGTCGAAGAGAAACTTCATGTCAGCTTTCCTTTTGGACATGCGCTCGAGTCGTTGCCTGTGTACTTCAATCAGATCTCCTTCGATGTGGTGCACAAGCCTCGGATGGCAGTACCATCGGAAAAGGTTCAGGAGCGGCTCGGGGGGAAGCGGCTTCATATCAACTTGCCCTTAAGTTCCCAGATGACTTTGGGGATAGCGTCCCACATTTTTCCACGGCTCGATCGGGCGTATGTGATGGCCTTCTTTCCCAGGGCCGTGATTTCGAAATATTTTCGCGGACGACCGGCACGCTCTTCTGTGGCGGAACCGTCGCGCGAGCGGATATAACCCTTGTCTTCAAGGCGTACAAGGGCCGTGTGCATCGCCCCGAGGCTCACCTCGCGGTTTAGCCTGGCTTCAATTTCATTCTTGATGGCCACACCATAGGCATCTTTGTGAAGAATGGCAGTTGCGAGCAAAACGATCTCTTCGAACTCGCCGAGATAGTATTTCTTCATGGATTAATTGAATTTTCTAAATGTAGGAATAATATATTACACCACGCATTATAGTGTTATACTTTAATGTTGCGGGTTTTGGCCGTCTGGTCAGATCTGTTGCATATTTGGCGATTTCCTTGGAAGTTTTTCCACACATGAGATATTAATACAAGCGTTGTGTAAGTTTTGCCTCGGCGAGTCGCCGCTATGTGTCCAATACGGCTTGGTGCAGGTCACAGTCACTAGTTGAAAAAAGCCGAGTCAGGCGATTTGATACTCGAAGTTATCAAATCAATGTTAACCGCCATTTTCCTTACGCAACCTTTGTATTCCGACTCGCAAGCAAAAACACTGGTACGATTTTTTGACTATGATTAGCAGTACGATAACTGAACCTAAAATTCTGACAATTATGATGACCATGAGATTATTAGCTTTGGCGTTGTCCATCTGCTTTTGTGCGGCTTGCACATCTGGCAATAACCGCGAAGCAAATTCACCAACCTCACCAGAGGATCAAGTTGTACCAGGCGTAGGTGCCGCGCCAGATAGTTCAGACCGGGTGACGGATTCGGCAGCGCTGCTGAACGATACGACATCGATCAAGAGGCGGTGATAGGGTCCGGGGTTTTTGGCAATCTCCCCCATCTGTCGTGATTTCACATTGGTTGTTTCAAAGTGACTATTAATTTCCCGAAATTGATTGAGTCCAACACCATTAATAGTCCAACCTGCGTAAAATCATGAAACCACGTACTTACTCTCTCAAACGCTGGCTAGCATTGGGGCTAGTGGCAACGCTACACGTGACTCTGGCAAATCCCACTGAACCGGTGCCCGCCATGCTTAAAGGCGATATCCGATTGAAGTCGCTGACGTCAATCGCCTTCAGCAAGGACGGCGTACTCTTCCTGGCGGATCCGTTGGGAATGAAGGTCTACGCGCTTGATGAAAAGCACGCAAACTCCGAGGTGACACAACAACTTGAGGTTAACAACATCGACGACAAGATCGCCGCGTTGTTGGGTGTTAGTACGAAGGATATCAAAATCGAGGATATGGCTGTGAATCCAACTTCGCACGAAGTATACTTCGCCGTGACGCGCAGAGGAAGTTCGTTGCAGCCCGCTATCGCCAAAGTCGACAGCCGCGGCAACCTTTCTGCCTTCAACCTAAGTGACGTAAGTTACTACGAAACCTCGTTGTCCGACATACCGGCCAAGTCTCCTGATACCTATTTTACGTTGTCATCCGCCATTACTGATATGGCTTTTATCGAGGGTGAACTCTATGTGGCAGGACTTTCCGGTGAGGAATTCAATTCGAAGTTGAGGCGGTTTCAATATCCTTTCACCAACAAGACACAGGCAGTTAAACTGGAAATCTTTCATCCCTCGCATGACCGCTTTGAAACCAATGCACCGATAGAAACTTTTCTTCCTTTTCCTGTAAATGGGAAGATGCACATCGTGGCAGGATACGGATGCGCGCCGTTAGCCAAATTTCCCTTGACCGACGTTCGCTCCAGTGATCAGTTGAGAGGTGTTACGGTTGCTGAACTCGGTGGCGGAAATCGCCCTCTGGATATGATCTCGTTTAAAGATGATGGCGTTGACTATATGCTTATTGCAAACAGTGACAGAACGCTCATGCAAATCTCGTCGGAAGATCTTGATAAAGAGGAGGGAGTCGTTAAAGGCGGTACGCGCGTGATGCCCTATGCTTCGACTGGTGTGAAATATCTTTCAATTGCCGAGATTGGTATTCTCCAGTTGGACGACTTTAATGAGCAAAATTATCTGGTTGTGCAACGCAGCACCGATGACGGTACTTTGAATCTGCGGTCGAAGGGAAAATTGAAGCCGTCGAGGATCAGAATCAGTGCCTTAGTTGAGGAACTGCGTCTGGGCGGGAAGTTAAAGGAAGCGGAAGAACAGATCGTGAAATATGAGCCCACCGGAGACAGGAGAAGTACTTCGGTTATGTATTACAATTTAGCGTGTTCCTATGCATTGGGTAAGGATTCGAATAATGCATTTAAGTTCCTTGACAAGGCACTTCTTCTTGGATACAATGACAAAGCACAGTTTGAAAATGATCCCGATCTTATCTCGCTGAAAGGCGACAAACGCTGGAGGGAGCTCAGTACAAAGCTGAAATAGATGACGAGGTCGATTCTCTTGGCGGTGGTACTGTCGTGCCCGGTGTTCCTCGCCGCAGGACAGCCATCACCGCGATTGAACGTTGTTGACGGAGTCGTTTATGTTGCAGGCCTCGGCGATCTGTCAGGGGCGTCTAAGCCTCCTGAGGAGCATTGGAGAGAAATGTTTTCGGTTTACACGGACGAAGCATTCGGCAGGGGCTTAAACCAACCTATAGCTGGCAAATATTTATCGAGTACCGACGGTTTCTCGTTCGAACCTATGTATCCTTTTTCCAGCGGGGCAACTTATCACGCGGTATTTTCACCGAGTGCTTTATCAAACTTTATAAACGAGCGCACCGAACATTCAGCAGAAGGGAAAGTGGATTTTACCTTTCAAATTCCAAGCGAGGATGTTTCGTCCACTTCTATTGAGGCCGTTTATCCCGCGTCGGCAATTTTACCGGAGAACTTATTGAGAATGTACATTTGTTTCTCCGGACCGATGATGCCGGGGGAAGCGTATAAGCACATCATGGTGGTAAACGGAAAGGGCGAACGGGTCGAGCGGTCTTTTTTGATTGTTGACCAGGAATTGTGGGACGCCAGTCGAACGCGTTTCACGGTCCTATTTGATCCGGGAAGAATTAAGCGTGGTCTTAAGTCGAACCTGGAACTAGGTCCTCCACTTAAAGACGGCGGACAGTATTCGCTGGTGATTGATTCAGCGTGGCGGGATGTGAATGGGAATAACTTGCAAGGAGGTTTAGTAAAGAGTTTTCGGGTGAATGCTCCGGAGCGCACAAGGCTCTCCGTTGAAAGTCTGAGAGTGATCGCGCCGCCAGCGGATACGCGTGGGCCACTGGTGGTTCGCTTTGACCGACCGATGGATCGTGCGCTTGTTTTTAAGTATGTCACTGTTCAGGATACTTCAGCCAATGTCATCAGGGGACAACTCGAGCTCGATAACGATGATATTCTAAAATTCACGCCTGACATTCCGTGGCCAGCAGGCAACTATAACGTTGTTTTATCTCCGTTGCTGGAAGACGTTGCTGGGAACAATTTCAGGAACTCGTTTGATGTTGACCTGGCGCAAGAGAGCCGGCGAAGCTATGACGATGCTTTGACGTTACAGTTTTCCATCATACCCTCGGCCCGGTGAGGTCAGCACGACATCGTGCAGGGCAGGACTCGCCCGAGTGAGGCTACTATGGCGTACTAGTCGGCGGGTGTTGTCCGTTGCCCAAATTCTTTGGGATTTTTATTAATATAATAGTGTAGCCAATACGTTGTGTTATACCCGCGGCCTGTCCGCCTGTATTGCCACCTATCTCCCCCCACCTAATCAATTTTGACGATCATCTGCAAAAGTTTCATGGTGAGACTCCCGAAAACGTTTTATATGGATAGAAGTGTCGATTGAAATTTCTGCCATTGAATTGTTAGTCAAAAAAATTGTGTCAGACGGTAAAGCTGTCGCCGCACGTCACATCCGGCATCACAGCTTATTAAAGCCATCGGATGAACGTTAACGAATCCTTAACAGACATGTTCAGTAGCCATCACGTGATTTTTGAACATTGCGCTCCGGAAAGAAGGTGATGACAGATCATCACCCGACTCTTTTTTTTAACCTAACCTTTTAACTATAGTATGGAGACATTCAAATTCTATGCACATGAATAAAATGTTTACAAGCAAATATCTGAATGCTACGATGGGCCTGTTACTGGCCGCGTTTTGTTGTTCGCCTGTTGCGAGGGTTAAAGCAGAACACAGTTCTGTTTATCAGCAGCAGAAAGAAGTGACTGGTAAGATTACTGAAGCTTCATCCGGAGAACCACT
The DNA here is from genome assembly GCA_035489615.1 of Chryseolinea sp. GTDB lineage: Bacteria > Bacteroidota > Bacteroidia > Cytophagales > Cyclobacteriaceae > Chryseolinea. Next base: position 33,455 of record DATHKA010000157.1, on the reverse strand, counting down.
GCCTGGGGCCACCATCCAGGTAAAAGGGACGACGATGGGTGCTATAACGGATGCGTCAGGAAACTTTCACCTGACTGTTCCCGACAACGCCGCTACGCTCGTTGTTTCCTTTCTCGGATATAAAACGGTGGAGCTTGCCCTCGGCGGCAATACCATGTTCAACGTGTCGCTGGAAAACGACATGCGGGCGCTCGACGAAGTTGTCGTCGTGGGCTACCAAACGATGCGCAAAAGTGACGTCACCGGTGCCATTGCCAGTGTAAAGGCGAGCGAACTAAATCGCAGTACCCCCACCGTTGGACAAGCCCTGGTCGGTAAAGTGGCCGGCGTTCAGATCTCGCAGGTAACCGGCGCTCCCTACAAGAGTACCAAAATCCGCGTGCGGGGTACGAGCTCCATCAACGCCAACTCCGATCCATTGTATGTAATAGACGGCTATCCCCAGAATGGTGACCTCTTTATCAATATGGAGGATGTTGAATCCATTGAAGTGCTGAAAGATGCTGCTTCTGCCGCCATCTATGGGTCACGGGCATCCGGCGGCGTTATCCTTATCACCACTAAGCGAGGAAAGGAATCGAAGCCTACCGTTACTTACGATTACCAGTTTGGCATCAACCAGCTTTCTCGTAAAGTGGATGTGCTCAACGCCAGCCAGTTCTATAACCTCTTCGTAGACGCCCACAACAAAACTTACAGGGACCTGGTGACTTCACAGGGCAAGGCATGGAACGACGAAATGGTGCACGACGACAACGCCACAAGAACCGCTTATACGAATAATACGAACGCCAATACGATAAAGATCCCCGACTACATGTACGACTTTGCTTCGGGAACTATCAAGGACCCCGAATATGACACCGACTGGCAGGACGAACTATATCGAAATGGGCTGAACAATCGTCATAACTTGTCGGTTCTGGGCGGACGCGATGGCGTGCGCTATGCGGTCTCCGGTGGCTATCAGGACCAGGAAGGTATTGTGCTCAACACCGGCATGAAAAAGTACAACCTGCGTTCGAACGTGGATATCGATATTTCAAAGCGTATATCCGTTGGCGCAAGCCTGGCCTACACGGATACCGAATCAAAAGAAGTAACGGAAGGACGCTTTCATCAGAGTCCAACAATGGCGGCGCTGATCTATCTCCCTTTCATGAGAGCCTATAACGATGATGGTACTCCCACACAGTATGAGATGTCATCCCAATCCGCTGACTACGCTTTCCAAAGTGATATCGAAAACCCGATTGCTTACGCACAGCAGGTTAAGAACAACCGCGAAACGACTCGCGCAACGTATAACGTCTACGGACAGTACAAGATCATAGATCCGTTGATCGCGAAGATATCCTTCGGCACCTATAACTATACCGATAACTGGGAATACTATCGCCCCACGAGCCTTACTTCCGGTACTTTTGCACCCTATTCGCCGCAGGCGATCACAGCAGCCAACGCACGCAATGTGCGCTCGGATGAAAGAGATTATCTGACCGAATTCACATTGAACTATAACAAAAAATTCAACAGTTTCGGAGTAAGCGGTGTGATCGGTGCGTCCACGCAGTCTCATTCGACCGATGTGATGGATGTATCGGCCAATGGTTTTACGGATGACAAAGTACCTTATGTCACCGGTGGCGGCGCTGACCCGAGCAACTTTACACGCAATAGCGGCACGGGTATTACGGAATACGCGATGGCCTCCGGTTTCGGACGCGTCAATATCAATTACCTCGATCGTTACCATTTCACCGCTACCTTCCGCGGCGACGGCAGTTCGCTGTTCGGCCCCGAAAATCGGTGGGCTTACTTCCCGTCCGTTTCCGGCGGATGGACTGCTTCTGATGAATCGTTCTATCAAAGCCTGTTTGGCGATCGGAGCACATTGAAGATCCGTGCGAGCTGGGGACGGAGTGGCAATAATGGTATTGGCGCTTACAACTATCAGCAGGTCATGGGTAAGACCGGTGCGGTGATCGGCAATACCGTGGTGACAGCAATGTATCCCGGCGCTTTCCGCGATAACACATTGGGATGGGAGTCAACTTCACAAACCAACGTCGGCTTTGACCTGGGCCTGTTTGACGGGCGCCTGTCGCTGATCGCCAACTATTACGACAGCTACACCTTTAACCTGCTGTTCTCGAAGCCGATCACTGCCGTATCGGGTTCCACTTCCATGCTTACTAACCTGCCGGATTCGAAGATCAACAACCGCGGATTTGATATTCAGTTGGATGGCGTGTTGGTGTCGGCCCAGGATTATGAGGTCAAGGCGAGCGGAAACTTTTCGGTAAACCGTAACGAAGTGCTCGACCTTGGTGGCGCTTCCACCATTATCACCAACGGCGCTGAGCGCTCGTATTTAACCCACATTACGGAAGAAGGACAGCCCATTGGTATGTTCTACGGATTCAAAGTGGCTGGCATGGTGAAGACGCAGGAGGAAGCAGATGCCATGAATGCCGGTACGGGTCACGCTCCATCAGCCGCACAGAGCACGAAAATGCAACCGGGTGACCTCTATTTTGAAGACACCGATGGCAATGGTATCGTCAATGACAATGACAAGACAATCATCGGCAATCCTTATCCCAAATTTATTTATGCCCTCAACCTGTCGGGGCGTTACAAGAACTTCGATATCTCGGCGTCGGCCAATGGTGTATACGGCAACGAGGTACTCGATGGACAAAACTATTATAACCTGAACATGGAAGGCTCCGGCAATCAATACGCCATTGTCGATCAACGTTTCCGCACTCCTGCCGATCCAGGTAACGGCGTTATTTATCGCGCGGCACGCGGAGGTACGCAAAGCAACAGCACGCGCCTGTCCACCTTTTATATGAACGACGGCTCATTTCTCAGAATTACCAACGTAACCGTCGGATACAATTGGAATACGGCAAGCATTACCCGGAACGCCATTGCCAACATACGCTTCTATGTATCGTCTGACAACCTGTATACTTTTCAAAAATACCGAGGCTATAACCCGGAAGTCGACTATAACAACGGCGCGAATCTCACCCCCGGTGTGGATTACGGAAAGTATCCGCTTATGAGATCTTTTAATGCAGGCGTAAGAGTTCAATTCTAAAACAGATCCAAGCAAATGAAAAAAATAATTCTCCCATTCGTGGTCATTGCGCTGCTGCTTACTTCTTGCAGCGACTATCTGGATGTGCCCAATCCGAATGCCATACCGAGCGACAACTATTTCGCTTCAGAAACTGATGTTAACAATGCCGTGGCAGGCATTTACAATGCGATCAGAAGCAATAACTGCTTAGGCGAAACCAGCGACTTGTTCAACGAAGAGCGCTCCGACAACGCAGGACGGTTGGACAATCAGTCCAATGCAGGAGAACCTTTTCAGTTCACCAATTTCTCGCTGCTTGCAAGCAATACTTATCTCAAATCACACTGGAGCGCGTTGTATGTTTCCGTGTCGCGCGCGAACTACGTGCTGTCGAATATAGACGATCCGTCTATCAAGTTCGCCAATGAAGCAAACCGCGGCATCTATAAATCAGAGGCGCTTTTCCTTCGTGCTCTTACGTACTTCCACCTGGTGCGCAAATGGGGTGATGTTCCCATGGTAACCGAAAATCTCGTTTCGTACGATCAGATTGTGGAACACACGTACCGGGTTGCCAAAGAACAGGTTTATGCTCAGATCGTCACAGACCTGAAAGATGCGCTGAATTCCAACATTCCCAACCTGCAGGCAGCATCAGGCAAAGGCCGCACCTGCAAGGCGGCGATCAACGGACTCCTTGGACAAGTGTATCTGACGATGGGCGAGTTGTTTGCCAGTAACAGCCAGGAGAATCTCAACAGCGCCAGAACTTACCTGGAGGCAGCATATGCTATGCGCACTTTCGGTCAACTGTTGGAGATTCCCTACGCCGATGTATTCGATGTGACCAGGAAGAACACCTGCCCCGAGATCATATTCCAGATTGTGTACAAACAAGGTGATCAGAACTACTTCTCCAATGTTGCCGCGCGGAATCAGTCCATAGGTGAAACGATCAACTCATTGAAGCCCGCTGCAGGGCAGGGAACGTATGTCAATCCCGACCTCGTAAACGACTACGAGCCCAACGACATCCGCAAGGACTTATCGGTAAAATTTGGCGATGATGTCAAAGCAAAAGCCTGGTTTATCACCAAGTATCGGGATGCAAGCAGTACAGCCGGCACCAATGGTTTCGGAGGGAATGATTTTATCCTGATGCGCTATGCAGACATCATCCTGATGCTTGCCGAAGTGAATGAGAGGCTCGGCAATTCTGCCGCAGCCATCGGCTACCTCGACCAGTCACGCAAGCGCGCAGGGTTACCCGACTATGCAACGTCGAACGCTGATCCCGTTTACAATGCCAGGTACTCTACTTTGCGTTCTGCCATCCTGCATGAACGCAGAGTGGAGCTGGCCTTTGAAAATCACCGGCTGTTTGATTTGCTGCGCACATTTGGCGCCAACCCACAAGAGTTCGTGGATTACATGACGAGTAAGAACCAGGCGGACCTCGGTATTTCCGACTTGAATAATGTGGGAACCAAGGATATTTACTATCCGATACCTTTCGATGAGTATAAACTCGATCCGGATAAGATGTATCAGAATGCAGGCTACTGATGTTAGTATTTAGTCCTTAGTCCTGAGTGGGTCCAAAGTACTTTAAGTTTCTAAGTTGAAGATAGTACGGCATCGAGCAACTATTGCTATTAGTACTGGAGACCAATACTCAAGACTAAATACTCGTATTTTCCTATGAAAAATCTATACATCATCGCACTTTTCACCATCCTATCCTTCAACGCTGCAGCGCAGGGGTACGACAAAAACTATCGCCGGGTATCTTCAGGAGACCTGACCGTAGATAAAAACTTCTATCTCCTCACAGTTATCGATAAGGCTCCCGATGTAAAATCGATACTGTCGGGCAATGCGACACTAAAGACCTTCCTGCAAAAGAAAACGGGTATCTTAAAAGCACACGTTACAGATACCTGTTCATACCCGGTAAATCTTGTGAACGATTTTATCTGGAAAGACGACACCACTGCGCTCGCCAAAGAACTGTTCCTGGTTTACAACGCCAACAAGAAGGCTTTCGACAAAATGATCGACGGACATTTGCGTCCTTCGGGCTACTACCAGCGATTCGCCGGCATGACAAACAGTGCGCTGCTTGCCAAAGCATGGAATCAATGTTTCTACGGCATGGACTATATCATCAACCAGTTCGGCCTCGGCAAGAGAATGCGTTATCCGCATATTGACTCCGTGAGCTATGTCGTAACCTCGCGCAGTTATCGCATCGTATTGAAAGACATCATGGCATCGCTCGATGAAGTAAGTACGAGCTTTGATGTTTTCTATAAACCTTCACTGGCAGTCGCCATGCAACTTATGCAGGCGAATGACCGTAATGAGCCTGCGCGATTGGAACCATTGGAGGAAGGTATTAACAAGGCTGCCTTTGAACAGGTTAAAAAAACAGACTGGAAGAAGTACCGTTACGCCGCTATTGTCCTTCCGGGGAATGGACCTACGGTCTCCACTACGCCGGTGAGTCCCGATGGAAAGATACACTGCGATGCAGCCGCGCGCAGGTACCTGGCCGGTGATGCGCCTTTCATTATTCCGACAGGCGGGTACTGCTATCCTTTCCAGGGACCTTATAACGAGGCGGTGGAAATGAAAAAGTACCTGATGGATAAGTATAACATTCCGGCAAGCGCGATTATCGCCGAACCGCAGGCACGACATACCACTACGAACATCCGCAATTCCGTTCGGCTGATGATCCGTTACGGTATCCCAACCGATGGACCGTCGTTGTTTGTAACGTCGATGTCGCAAACAAAATACTCGGCTGCCGACAGCTTCGATGCCCGCAACAAGCGTGAACTTGGATACACACCATATACGCGCAAAAAGCAGCTGACCAATCACGTGATTGAATTCTATCCCGTTATGGAATGCCTGCATATGGATCCTTATGATCCGCTTGATCCTTAGTATGGTCGAAAAGTAATGTACGGGTATAGCCATTGCCTTTTTCGGCCCCGATGAGTCGATACAATTATGTCTTCGGGTTGAACTCGAAATGACGAGAGCGGGATCACAACACAACGTTGTAGTAAAAATTACCAATTCACGAACCCTATGTGGCGTATGTAAGGTTCCAGTCATTTCTTACACCAGCGGGTACGTTGGCTTTGTTATCATTGTCCTTATTTGATGCAATCTGCTAACGTTCCCACCTGGTCATGATGACGAGATCAAAATACTTCCTTCTGCTTTCCTTCGTGTTCATTTTTCTGTCGTATGCCTGTACCGATATGTTGGAGGAAGACAAAACACCACCGACTATTGATCCTGAGCCGATTACGCCCGATCTGACCGCTAAAATATTCACATCGGTATCCGGTTTTGCAACTAATGAAGCAGGCGAACCCGTAAGTTATGCTGCTGTAATAGTGGGTGACAAGCAAAGTACAACTGATGAATATGGTTATTTTAAGTTGTCCGATGTTTCAGTTCCCGAATTTGCAGGACAGGTTAAGATCACCAAACTTGGATATTTCGAAAGTTATAAAACGTTTTGTCCGCAGGAGAATAAAGAAGCCTTTGTTCGTCTTCAGGTATGGCCACGGACAACGACAGGGGACGTAGAAGCTGCGACGGGAGGCGCAACGTCGACGGAGGATGGCGCACAGGTCACTCTGCCTGCAAATGGTGTGGTCATGGCCAGCACGACCCCCTATACCGGAGTAATACACGTCAACTCACGCCTGATCCATCCATCGACCGACAACGTGCTATACGAAAACCCCGGCGACGCACGGGGGATCAATGCAGACGGACATGCACAAGCACTTGAAATATTTTCAACGGTTGCCGTTGAGCTTACTGGAAGCGACGGACAAGCACTACAGCTTGGAGAAGGGAAAACAGCGACGATACGTTTGCCCATCCCGACAAACCTTTTGGCAGATGCACCTCAAACAATTGACCTATGGTCGTTTGACACGACTACCGGCTTGTGGAAACAGGAAGGATCCGCAACAAAAACCGGCAACAACTATGAAGGCACCGTACCGCATTTCTCCTTTTGGGCAGGTGCTATAGGCGTTCCGTTGGTGAATTTCTCTGCACGCATCGTAAACACGGAGGGCGAACCTCTTGCGCATGTTCCGGTGAGTGTTACGATTGCCGGGATGCCCAGGAATGCAGGGCATGGACGCTTTGGGTATACCGATGCAAATGGGTATGTTAACGGGACGGTCTTTGCAAATAAAGATTTGGTATTGGACATTCTGACACCTTGCGCACTATCGGCATATGAACATGAATTTTCAACTACCTCTGCCGATATTGACCTGGGTACATTGACAGGAAACCTCGGGCAAAACGTTGTAACACTTAGTGGGACGGCGCAAAACTGTGAGGGTGAGCCTGTAGCCAATGGATACGTACAGACATACGATAATGGATTTTACAATCGAATAGCCATTGTAAACGGGACGTTCTCCTTCACGGGACTGGTGTGTACCAATACTGAAGTGAACCTGGTGGCTGTCGATTATATAACCTATCAACAAAATGAGCCACAATCGGTAATCATCCATCCGGGTGTGAATGCCCTGGGTACATTAACAACCTGTGGTACCAGTACGCTGGGGCAAATCGCCTATACCATTGATGGCACGACGGTTACCATTCAGGAACCTGCCGATACAATAGCCGCCTACCTGGCCACTCCCCAGAGTATCTGGACGCAAGTGGTCACGTTAAGCGGTGATCCGAATACAAATCAACAGATGGCCTTTCAGTTTAATGGTGGAACGCAAACAGGCACTGATCATACCGTATCGGAAGTATTCTCAAACGCATTTCCGAGCGGCCGCGGATATTGGCCGGTACCCATTACGGTAACCATCGCCGAGTACGGTGAAAAAGGTGGCTTTATCCGAGGTAGCTTTTCAGGCAACTTATTGGATTTTGAAGACAACTCTCTTCATTCCTTTAGCTGTAGCTTCAAGGTAAGGCGACAAAATTAAGAAGGTGTAGGAGGAACTCGGCTGCAGGCGGCTCTTCAATACCACTGCCGTAAGGCAGGCACCCAGAATTTAAGGCTGTGATGAAGCTCGTGTCTAGGTTCCGATGAGTGACTTACAAAGTGTTCACGCCGTCCAATGCCAGATAATTCTGACGGCGACAGCGCTTGCCGGAAGGAGAACAATATGACTGAGCAGACGAATTTTTCTGTCATAGCCCCTGGTAAGCTGAATCACGCCCCAGAGTAAGGTACAGCCCCGATAAAAAGTATGCCCTAGTACTGTCCCATGTATTTGTTTCCTGCAAACAGCGACCCGATCAGAGTGAACGCTAATACAGCAAGGAGCAGAAATAATTTGTACAAGTTTAAATTCAGCGGTTGTATGGTCACCCGAGTGAGTGTGCTGAGCAATCGTTCCAGTTCGTCGGCCCGTTCGATTCCGAATGGAACGATGATAGGTTTCATCATATCATTTCCCCTAATAACGTACGATCCGTTCGCCCATTTCCTGATGAACCGCACTTCCCGCACGGGGATTGCACGAGTGGTTGCTCTATCGACCTCTCTCGTGATTGTTTCGTCGGAGACCGTAAGCTTGAAACTCGACGCCGTCCGCGTTGCCTTCCTGAAGTCAAGACCGTACATCAACAAGAGGATAATGCCGGGGCTAACAAAGCTTGAGCTGTCCTGAAAGGTAAGGTCTAACGGAGCCGTGTCGATCATCGTGAGGAGGAGAATACACAGGGCAGTAAGGCTGACTGTACTTAAGCACCGAAGATATTCATCCATGCGAAGGCGCTTGCTGGCATCCGGGAAGCAATGAAGCACTATATTATGGACAACCCTTTCGAGCCACTTTTTGGATCAATAGTGTTTGAGTTAATCGGGGCTGCGGCTAAGTGGCTATTCTATTATGTGAGAAATTCAATTCTCCAACTACCTCGTGTGAGTTTTAAGGAAATCTATGAAGACAGAGTGAAGATGCGTCGGGCAAAGAGGATATCACGAGGTATCTCAACGGACTGACCGGTGTAATAGTCGTCGTTGTGCTACTCGCTATTATTTTCCGGATGTTTACTATTTTCGGATGGTAATACAGGCACTGCCTGAGAATTTTTGCAGCGTGCACCGAGTCCTCATTGAGGACATCGCGCTATGTATTGTTTCATCATATTGATTTCATATCAGGAGATGGATCAGACCTCTCCATGTAATTGCAAACGAAAAATTTTGCTGATAACAAACCATATAAAAGGTGGAAGACCCGCACTCAACGCAATGGCTAACCAGGGATGATCAATGCCTGTGTGACCGATGTATGCGTACGTAAATCCGAGGGGTAGTGATCCGCACACCAACGCTGCATGAAAATACCCGGGCGACATCCGGGTGAGACCTGCCATACAAGCTACCACTTCAGGAAAAACGGGTAACCATCGAGATAGCGCAACGATCCATCCGCCAATTCTTCCCGAGAGCTTCTTGCCTCGTTCAAAATCCTTTTGCCCCAGCAATCGAACAGCAACTCTTTCTCCCACAAGGCGGCAAAGCCAATAACCAAGAGAGCCCGACAAAAAAGATCCGGCAGCACCGACCAATCCACCAACCGTGAAACCGTAGATGTATCCCAATGCTGACATGACCAGGGTACCCGGAATAGGCAAAACCAAGTCGCCCAATAATAAAACAATAGCTGCAACCCACGCCCATTCTCCGTATTGATAGAGCCAGTTAATTGAGCCCTCCCGGGTAAAGATGTTTGCCAGTCCGTCACCCCAAATAAAGAAGGAGATCAACACAAGCGAAGCCAGTACGATAAATATCAGAAGCAACCGCATTTAGCTGATTATAAATTGAGTCAATATATCGAAAGGATGTAATAACGCAAACAATGCGTCCATTTACCCCTGTGACAAACCGATTGGAGAACTTTCAAAGTAGAATTATATTTCAGTGGGCGGAAAGTTCCACTGCTGACGGTCACAGATCACAGCGTAACTACCGTAATTTATCAACTATGAACAGTAACTATTATGAGTAAACCTGCACCACAATCCATCGATCCTGCTGATGTACCTAAATTGGCGGTTGAATTAATTAAGAAGGTTCGCTTTCCCATGTTATCCACCATGGATGGCGATCAACCTCGTGTACGCCCTGTTTCGCCGGTACGCACGGATGGCTTTGTTGTTTACGTGGCCAATCTCAAAAGTTATGGAAAGACTTCGGAGATTGAGATCAATCCTAAGGTAGAACTCTGTTACCTGGATGAAGATCATAACCAGGTACGCATTACGGGTAAAGCGGAAGTTGTGAGGGACAGAAAATTACTGGAGGAAATATGGAATGCCAACCGTTTGTTACAGCATTACCTCGGTACAATTGACAATCCACAGCTTATTGTGTACAAGGTGAACCCAATCCGTGTACGCTTTATGCTGGAATGGGCACTCCAGTATTATGAAGTGCCTGTCTAGATCAGTGATCAGCAAGCGGGAAGTCGCTGCTGTGTTATGGCTGCTGTCTACCTCGTGCGCGATGCGCCGTTGTGTGATCAACGAATTGTTATCGACGAATTCGTGCCAGAATGGAATTCAAATCCGATGTTGAATCGATAGCGATGTCAGGTTGAACGCCTTTCCTTTCCCAGTTCGATTCTGTCCCTGGAAGGGTTGGTGCTGCGGTTGACACCGAGAGAAATATTTCGTTGTTGATAAAATACCATGAATTCATGTGGGCAGCGCCAGCAGATCGTTCGCCAACAATTTTTGCACGCCTGGTAGCTTGCAATGAAAAGGCGAAAGCTTCAGCAGCTGATGCCGTACCTCGATCTGTGATAATGAACAAAGGCTTCAGGTATCGTTGGTCAGTTAGCCAATTGACGGTCTTAGAAATTTCAGTCTTGCCGTCGCGACTTCGGAATTCGAGAAAGGAGGTAGGCTTTGAGAAGAAATAGGTTTCAAGAACTGCCCCTATTTCGCTGCCGCCTCCATGATTGTGGCGTAAATCGATAATCAGGGTGTCAGTATTGGCGATGAAATTCATCGTCGAGTGAAGTACGGAAAGACTTTTTACGGAGATATTTATTTCACTCAGCAGAATATAGCCGATGTTTCCCTCAAGGACCTCAACTTTCCTGAATCCGAAATTTCGCTGTCTTGCATCCGCACCGTGAAAGAATTGGTCTTCGGTTTGCGTTTCACTGTCTTGAACGGGAGCCTTTAGCGTTGCGGAAGTACCTGGATCGAAGTTGACATACATGTGACCATCCTCAATGACTTCCTGAAGTATTTGTGTGGATCGTTCAGCAAAAGTTTTCCAATCCCTGATGTCTTTGAACTGCCCTGATTTCCAGGCTTTGTTGTATTTATCCGCGATCTGGTCGCCCTTTGATGGGAAGACATATTTTGCTCTGATGAGGGAAACGATCGAGGCAACGGCGGCATTGCCTTCTTTGTTGGAATACTCCTGTCCCGAGGTGGTTGAAGCCACGACGAACGAGAGCAGGAACGCTACGAGATATTGACGCATACAATTTGTTTCTCGCAAAGATGGGCGGCCTGCGGGAATCAAAATTGTATAAAATTAGCCCAGGTTGGCCCAGTACTTCGGACTGCGGCCGGTTACCGTTTTGAATGTCCTGATGAAGTGACTTTGATCAAAAAAACCACATTCCAACGCCACCTGCACCAGTGGCATCCTTGTGGTCCTCGCGATTTCCAATGCCTTGCTTACTTTAATCTGACGTGTGTACTGGCTTAACGTGGTACCGTAAAACCTTCGAAACGCTTTTGATACCGTCACCGGATGATTTCCGGTAGCGGCCGCGAGTTCTTTGAGCGACAAATTTTCGTTCCAGCGATCGTTGATCATATGGATGACCGTTCGCATCCAGGCAGGTGGGGCGATCTGCTTTGCACTACTGTGGCTAAGCAGACAGATGACCAGGGCATGAACTGTTTCTTCTGACCTGGTATTCGGATCGAGACATTCATCATAAATGTCGAGGATCTCCGGGAGCACATTTCGCTTGAACGAACTTGGAAGTGTAATTGCATTCGCTTTCAGGAATTCATCGTGAATTTCAATGTTAATGTTTTTGGAAGGAAACCGTGTGTGCGTGTTTCGGTGACGCATTCCCGACGGGTAGGTGAGGATCCGACCGGGTACTGCCTGGATGTCGCCGGTGGTGCGTTGTTCGCAGTTTCCGCCGTCGAGGAACAACGTGACATGATTGGATTCATGACAGTGCCAGTCTTCTGAGACGGGGCCTTTGTATTCGGTTTCGGTTAGAGTGACGCCACGGAAGTCGAATACGCGCTTGTTGCTTCCGAGGAAGGTGGTTCTGGATAGTTTGATCATCAGTAGTTATTTCCTTGGATGCTGTAAAGAGATAACGGGAGGCTCTAAGAAAGGTTCTGTCTGGCCTGTTACGGCAGGTACACACCGGTACGGGATCTTCCTTCGTCGGAGGTATATCATTTGCATCTTTAGAGGATGGTCTGGGATGACTCGATGCCTGTGGTATTGGCTTAGTGCCTTCACTCGATAGGCATGCCCAGTGCAACAGTTTTGCTGTCGCATGGCCAACTAAAGGTCCCCGAGGTATAGACTGTGAGGTATAAACCCGTCTGTTCTAACGTTAATCGTGTCGAAGAAAATTCCAATCTAATACAAATGTCTGACTGGTTCACCAAAATTCTGATTGGTGCAGGCCTTGTCGAACTCAAAGAGGCAAGTTACATGGCTAATGGTATCAGGACCACGTGCGAACCAATAAGCAAAATTGATGCTCCAACCATTATTTGCGCAGCAATTATTCTTTTTTGGAGTAGTCTGGGGATTTATATGCGGTTATCTTGTAATGAAGCTTGTTTTGACTGATCAGTTCGCGGATAACTATTAAGAGATATATGCGTTCTCATTAGGCATAAGCGTCGATAAGAACTGGCTAATATCACCTCCGATCAAACACCTGGTTGTACTTCTACATGGATACTCGGCGACGAGCAAGGCGCTGGACCACATCAAATTGGTCGTAAAAGATCAGTATTCTTCTGTTGACTTTCTTGCTCCTGAAAATCCCTTTAAATATATATTTTCTACTGTGGATCCGAATCACGTGGGTTCTTCGGCTCCTAAAGCTGGTCGATGAGAGATACGCTGCTATTACCGCTCGTCAACGGGAAGCAGTTAAACTTATTATCATCGTCCACAGCACAGGTGCCTTGATTGCGAGAAAGCTCTACATCTGCGCGTGGAGAAAACGTCGATTCACCGTTCGAACCTGTGTTTGCCGAGGAGCTGACGCTGCCGAGGACGCGGGCTTCTTATGTCGAGTGTATCGTTTGCTGGCGGGATTGAGCCGTGGCTGGTTATACAGCCCATCTTAGTTACTTTTTGCTTTCGCGATTGTAGTTGGCAATTTGATGGCATGCCTTACGGGTTGTATATCAGACAATAAAAGGCCAGACAAATTCACAAATATGGAGCCTACGTACGAGTTAAATAACTGCTCAATGCGTATGAGTTTGACATTCGTTAGGATGGTTAATCTCAACGCTGTGCTTTGACATACTACGATGCGAATCGCGAACGCTGGCTGAATCTTATAAGTGTTTCGGAATGCTGCTGTATGGATTGATAGACTAAGGAATTGACTTTCAATACGTCTTGACATGCTAAGGAGTCACTGTACTGGAGCGCCCCATCCGCATTTCCATTAATATCCACAGTACGATTGCTGTTACCTTATTATTTGATGTCAGAGGCGGCGTATTAGTCGATTTCTGCGGCGCGATTATTTCAACGTGATGCGCTGTCTACAGGTCACCAAAGATGTTGAAAGGAGCTGTTATAAAGAGCTGAGCCCCAAAACCGTCTGAAAAGCTTGTGAACTTTTTACTGTCAGTGTTGAAACCAGAGTATCCAACTGTAAAACCACCTTGTAGGCCTCTTACATTTTCATCGGTATTTGCAGCTTGGATAAAATAGATGGGCAATGTTAGGCTGATCAGGTTGTTTACCGAACCCCAAGATAAGGCTGGATTTATAACGACTGAGAGCTGATCATTACTGAGGAACCCCTTCCTGTATTCAATAGTTGCCTTGTGATTGTATGATTTTACAGGTCTGCCGAAAGTGATATCCTTATTGACATAATTGCTTGTGGAGCCAAACGGTGAACTAAAACTAACGGCACTGCCCTCGGCGTAATTTTCGGCATAGCTGTAGCTCAATACCCACATGCTGCTTTTAGCAATGCTGGGAAACATGACGCTAGCTGATGCCGATGGCGTCATATAGTTGACATTCTGTTCACTGAGCGATATTGAGTCAGTCGAAAAGCTAAAGCTTGTTTGTTCCAGAAATCCTTGAATATTGAAGAATATAGGGGATTTTGTAGCGAAGCCTTTTAAGAATCGTTTTTCTTCATCAGTTCCGTTTTTTAAGATCTCGTTTCTTGTTACCGTTCCTCTGTCAACATTCGTTCTCGACGAATAACTATCGGCTGCTCGATCAAAGAGTTGTGCCTTATTGAGTGATAGCTGGGGGTCCCAATACATCTTTTGAAAGTTTATCCCGATTTTTGTTCCCGATGCAATGCCGTTTAGAAGATCGAGGGGAGTTGCCTTCTTTGTTCCTTCGTTTATTTTCTGATCGACAGTCAAGCCATAGGTTTCCCATTTTTCGGTCGTGTACTTCAACTCAGCTTTAGCATTTTGCCCAGCATTAAAAGTTGAACTCAATGAAAGATTTGAAATAATGTTTGAAACGCCACTATTACCATAGGGTGTAAACGTTAAGCTCTTTGCTTCATCAACTTGCGAATATGATATATTTGCAAACACGACGAAAAAAAATGTTGGAAGTGCTATCCTTTTCATAAGAGAGAGATTTTTAAGCTGTAAATTCAAATGTTCCGAAGTCTTCGTCGGCAGTGGCGTACCGCACATCGAAGTGCAGCGGCGGAAATCCTGGCGAGGAGGGGTTGACGCTGGCGTCGATTGCGTACTCAGCTGGAGTGGCGCTCCAAGTGTGCCATTCGAATCGATATTTTTTTCCAGGCACCAGCATACAGCTGCCAGAGCCACTATCTCTAATTGTAAGCATCTGACCCCCGTTGCTGTTCAGGACATAAACGAGTAGATGGCCGTTGGTTGCGGTAGTATTAATGTCTATTGTCATAGAAAATTTGCCTTTTACCTACTCTTCTTCGGATTTTCGGTTTACTCCGTTTAGTTTATAGTTAGTTGTTGATTGCTCCTCTCAAAGGGCAAATATTGGCCGCGAACAGGAGCGTTTATAGAGTTGTAATTTTGTCAATTGGAATGTTTTGCGACTGCGAGCTTATTGCAAGTCTAATTCGCTGTTGTGCCCGCTCTTGCTTTTTGATGTCCTTTACGGCGTTCGCGTATCCTAGAACACTACTCCAAAATGCGGATCCAGCTGTGCTTAAGACGGCGATGGTCCAGACAGGCCATGGTGGGTCACTCTTAATACCGATAGAACTTGCGGGCTGTGCTTCAATAACTAGGTAGCTTGTAATAAATGCGCAAGCGAGGGCGATAACTTGAAGCGCTAACGTCCGGTATCTTTCTTTTTCTTCATTGATCAACCCCGCGGCATTTAGCGGTTCCTTGGATAACCATGGGACTAGCGTTTTAACAAATGCGACAAGCCTTTCTGTTGCTAGGCTTACAGACAGCACGAATGTGCTAAGTGAGATTAGTTCGTTAGTCATGTTGGTAGCATTTATCAGAGTTATTTTACTCTACGAAGCTACCGTGGCAATGGGTCGTTCACTAACCCATTAATGGCGAATTCACCTACCTAAATACTGGTAATTGTGGTGGAAACTATACTTGTGCGTTTAAGGAATGTCCTCAGATAACCCATGTTCAATAGCATACCTGACTAATGCAGGAGTGTTCCTTAGTCCCAATTTGCTAAGAAGATTCTTTCTGTGAGTGTCTACTGTGTAAGGACTCAAGAACAGTTTTTCTGCAATCTCTGAGGTGGTTAACGCTTTTGACAGTAAACGCAGTATTTCTAACTCACGTTTTGTCAATTGACTCTCGGTAGAAGTCGGTGAATTCTTAAGTGAATTAAATATGGCCTTTGTTACTTCCGACGAAAAGTATTCCTTTCCTGATTGAATATTTTTTATGGCACTAAGCAGTTCTTCTTTGCCGGCATTCTTTAGTATATAGCCAGAGACACCGACTTCGATCAATTGCTTAATGTAAATAGGTTTATTATGCATGCTCAGGATAAGCACCTTAGTTGCTGGATAGTTGTGCGCAATTGCTCGTGCAGTTTCAATGCCGTCAGTATTTGGCATATTAATGTCTAAAATGATCAAATCCACTAGGTTTCCGCTCTTTAAGAAGGCTAATGCCTCATCTCCGTTGAGCGCTTCTCCAACAATTTGAATGTCATGCTCCTCTGAGAGAAGCGCCTTCATACCATCAATCACCATCTGATGGTCGTCCGCTATTAATACGTTGATCATATTGTAGGGGAATTTCAATAGTTACGACAGTTCCTTGCATGGGGAAAGAGTCAATGGTCACTTTACCCTTCAGCTTATTTATACGAGAATGTATGTTCTTGATGCCGATGCCTGATTTTCCATTCAAGCTGCTTACATCAAATCCAATTCCATTATCCTCAACAATTACTAGCACATCAGATCCATATTTGGTTAATTGAATTGTTACTTCCGTTGCGTTGGAGTGTTTGAGAATATTGCTTATTAGCTCTTGAACGATCCTGTAGATCGTTGCTTCTATGACCAATTCAATTCGCTCGTCAAAATGATGCACATGGATGTCCACTCTTAACTCCTTGGTACTTTCAAGCGCATTCTTTAAATCATGCAGGGCTGCCACCAATCCAAACTTCGAAAGTACTCCCGAAATCAAATTGTGGGAAATTTCGCGGACCTCATCAACGGCGCCGTCTAGCAGCTCACTCCCGACGGCAAATGATTCTTGATTATTTACCGGATTATTCTTGAAGGCATGAAAATGTAGTTTAACTGCAACTAGTCGACTACCTAGGCGGTCGTGAAGGTCTTCAGCAATTCTCTTTCTTTCGAGCTCCTGGGCTTCAAGTACGGCGTATGTGGACTTTGTTTCTTGTTTCTGCAATAATAGTTCGATTTCTCGAAATGCCTTTTGTCGGTTTATTAGCTTGCGTTGAAAAAGAAAAGCGAAAACGATCAGAATTAACACTACGAGAAGCAAGGTCATCGTGCCAAATATTAGTACGAAAGCGTCATTGATGGCCATTGCTTCTGCCAATACCATATGAAACAAGAACATTTTTTAGAATGTTGGCAACAGCTTGAATTATCCATCCGTTGGCAAAAAAGCCAATTGGATCTTGAGATAAGATACTAAATCCTAAGAGGTATGTAAACAGAGACCCGGAAAAATATAGTAAAAAGCCTGCGTTGATGATGAATCCTGGATGGATTTCAAGCCTAATGTCCTGTGCACTTAGGTAGAGTAAATATAGATACCGGAAACTCAAAAGTAAAAGTAAGAATGTGTGGATGCTCCAGGGATGGGAATTGAAAGTGCGTGTGGATTGGAGAAGCATAGAATTGAGAATATTGAGAAGGAGCACTATTGTGATTACGATGCATTGTTTTTGCGAGCTCCAGTTCAGCAGTTTTGTGTAGTACAGAAAGATGCATGTGAATTCTACTGGCGCGAGCAAGTGATAGAAGACGTGAGTATTGCTAGCCTGGAAGAAGAAGATTAGGACTATTGTTGTTAGCTTGATGCAAAAGCTGAACAAGAAATAAGCACCCAATATTTTGGATTGGGCGCTTTTGCTTAAAAGGATGGCCATCAATGGAAGGGCGTCTGATAGATCTGAAAGTGTTGAAACTGTCAGATTCCAGTACTTGAGGTCCAATGCTTTTTACTTTATAGTAATGAATAGTAAATTGGTTTTTGAAAGGGATAATTTTGTCCTAACAATGGAATGCCCTAGGGCAGACATTTGGGCAGGGTAAGCTATTTCCGATCAGAGTCGTGAGGTCACCGGCTAGTTCCTTCTTGTCATATACGGTATGCAAATCCTTGTCATCGTCTAGAACCGGCACCAGGACAATGTCGTATAGTTCTGGTTCGTCGCTGGCGCGCTTACTTTTTGCCAAGTATATTCGAACGGCGTTAATTCGAGCTGAATTCGCATCGTCTTTGATAGCCTGCATGAACTCTTCAAGTAGCGCCAAATCAAGTTTATGCCCAATTGCAATCGTCTTTGGGTCCATTCCTGGGATTCGTTCAATTTCGTGCGCCTCAAATGCTTTAATCATAGCTTTTGCTTTGGCGATAGATAATTTGTTTCCGTTTGGCATAGGGATGGGTGTTTAAGTAGATGGAGTTTGGTTATTGATCAAAGATATTGTGCACGGCAGCAGTTTCGATGACTAAAAGGAGTGATTTTGTGTCACTGAATTTCGGTATATTAGTCGATCGAGTATGTAGCTCTGACGAAATCCGGATTCAGAGGGACCGTGAATCCCGGCCGGGACGTGTAGGATTGATACCATGTCGGTGAGGGGGGCAGATGCTGCTGAACGATAAGTATGCTTACGTGGCGGTGGCGCTAATGGCATTGGTACATGATGTTGTGGATGTCTTGCAGCGGAGCACGATGCGCAAGATAAAAAAGCAGCGATTACCGGTTGTCTAAAGTTGCGCGATAAGCGACAGTTGATCGTGGATTACTGCGGCACGTCTCGTTAGCTCGCAAATTCTGGTAGAAAGGTTACGGGGGCACGCTTCACATCCTGCACGGAAAGGCGGTATGAACACGGACAAGGACCATGGCTAGTAAGATCATTTGCCATTCAGGTGTTGTTCGTCGCAGCTATCCATAAGGTCGTCGATGGGTTCGATAATGGGTGAAAGGGTAACTGATGCTATGAAATAACCTGTCTATTCTCATTGTTCTCTTCTTTGTTGAAAGAGCCATTCAACCTACGCACTGTGGTGAAATAGTGCCAGATGTTATACCCAGCCCCTGCGAACTCAATGGACATGTTGGGAAAGGGCAGGGTTTATTGCCAATAGGCCGACTTAATCCAATAAAGGATAGACTGATTTACAGTTTGTCGTGGCGTTGAATACCATACCCCCTCTTTACATGCGAATTCCCTTGACTTTTCTGTAGTACTTTTCCAAAATCGGACGTTTGAACGTGGTTTCTCCATTCGAAGGTTCGCCGCTGTAGTGACAATACTTCTCCTTGTAATCTGGATTGTTAAATCTAGACCAATTGGAATGGGCCTCTTCGCACATCGGCATATTGGGATTAAAGGGAATTTTCTTGCCAGTCCTAATACAATACCCCACCTTAATCGCAGATTCAATATGAACTGAATAGTCCTTTTCACGTTCGGACTTACGAGCGAAGAAGTCGGATAAGGTATCGACCATAACTACGGATTCCAGGTACCTCTTCGACAGTCCAAAGACTACTGGTTCATATTTTGGCACGCGCCTAAATCGCACTTCGGCTTGACTTATCACGCGCTGAAAGTAATTCCAAGCGTGCTCGTCAAGGTCGTTGCCGCCCGAAACCGTAGAGATTATCTTATTCGCGAAATTTGTTTTCGTCATCACGCCGACTTCAATGTTTTTGTCCTGAGAATAGTTGTATAGATTCATTGATGTGATGATGCTGTATTCTTCGTTAGCATAGTACTTTGCATGAAGTCTTTTCTCGTAGCAGACCATAACATTTGGAAATTCTTTAAAGAAGTTAAAGTCAGGAAGAGTTATACTTTTAGATAAATCGTGTTCGTTCTTGCCAAATACAACAATGAGTTCCAAATTCGGATTGTTCTTTTTTGCTTTTAAGGAAGAGACATACCTCTCGTGAAGTTTTAAATAGGGGCTAATAAGGATTAATTTTTCCTTAGCCGATTCAATAAGACGTTCAATTTCATGGTTGAGTCCGTTGCCAGATAAGAATGTAGCCATATTTTTATACGATATCGGAGGCTAGCAGACAAAGTTGCGATGTTACAAGCGACGCAAAATCTTACATCCTTCGCTTAGAATAAACTAATTTAGGTAAATTCATTAACTGATTTGTTGACGGTTTATTATTGATTGGTTGTTAGCATTGTTGTTGAAGCCGTGTGTTGTCCGTCACTTATCAAAGGATTTGGCCTCCGGATCGCCATAGATTTTTTCCACATCCACCCTCAAGCGGCCGAATCGGGCCTTTACACAGTTACTTAGGCATTACCGCAGCTTTCATACGAAGCTACGCGTCGAGCTGCATTATCTGTCGAGCCGCGTTATTTGAAAATTCTCAAATAGTCATCAAATACGTAAGTTCTCTTTCGCTGACCGCCAGTGGTTTCACGAAGAATGCCCTTCGACTCAAGAATTTCTATGAGCGTGTATGTCGACGGCATTGAAATGCCGGCAGCTTTACTTGCCTTCTCTGCATTGGTTATAGGATATTGATACAATTGCTGTACAACTTTCTGTGCCTTTGATGCGCGGCTCCCGAGACTCTGAATGGTCTGGTCCATATCCCTTTGAAGCTTGAGGATGGAATCAAACGTCTCGATTCCATTTTTTACCGTCTCAATTGCCTTGATTGAGAAATTTGCCAGATTTGAAGGATTTCACGGTTTACTTTTTAAGATAATCACCTTAAATTTAAATAAGAGTTGGGTTTATTTAAGAATTATCCGAAAAATTTAAGTAACAAAAATCGCTATTTAGGACACTTACATTTGGCCGCGATCCGGGAAAAGCTTAGTCACTTTCCCAGACAGCCCGCCAGGGAATATTTGTCAAATTTGCGCCATGACCTACGAAAAGATCACGCAACTGCTTCGAACCCACCGTACGGTTACACTCATCGCGGCCGACAATGCCCCGCTGATCATCAGCTTTCTTTTCAAAACGTTCAAACAATCTAATGATGGCTTAAAGTCCGATGCGATCGCGGAGAAAGACCTAACGTCATCGCTAACCGACTATCTGTACTTTCTCAACCACGAAGAAAAGAAGTATCCCAAGGCGGCAAAGCAATACCTCATCGACTGGGCCAACGCTGGTTTTCTCCGGAAGTATCCAGGCAAGAGTGACGATTACATCTATGAGCTGACGGCATCAACCGAAAACGTCTTCAAATGGATAGATAGTCTTGATAAACGGGAGTTCGTCGGTCAGGAGTCGCGATTGAAGAACTTGTTCGAAACAATCAAAGCACTGTCGTTAAAATCCAAACGCGACTACAGGGAACGTCTGAAAGAATTGGAAGAAAAAAAAGCGGCGATCGAGCGGGAGATCGAAGATGTCAGGAATGGGAAGATGGATGTGCTCGACGATCGCCAGATCAAGGAACACTATTTTCTGATCGAAGAAATGGCGAAGGCCCTGCTCTCCGACTTTAAGCAGGTTGAACAGAATTTTCGTGAGCTGGATAAGAAGTTCAGGCAGGAGATCATTACGACCACGCAGGTTAAGGGCAAGGTTCTGGAAGGGCTGTTCGAACGGCAACGGGATCTCCTCGAGGAAGACCAGGGCAAGAGCTTTACTGCCTTCTGGGAATTTCTGTTGTCGCAATCGAAGCAGGATGAGTTCGAAAGAATGATCGGCGAAGTGCTTGACCTTCCGGCGGTGCAGGAGGTTCAGCGAGACACATTCACGATTTCCAATCTCCGGAACGATCTTATCGATGCTGGCGATCGGACAAAACGATCTACCAACTCATTGCTTGAACAACTTCGCAAATACCTCGAGCACAAAACGTTTACTGAAAATAAGCGGATCTATGATAACATCCAGGAGATGTTGAAGATCATCACCACGCATCCTGAAGTTGATTTCACCAGGATGAGTCTTATGGAACTTGACAATATCATTGATATCAATCTGGTGCTGGCGCATGATTGGGGCGTCAGGGGTTACCGGTCTCCGGAGAAGATCAGTTTCGCGAATCAGGAACCGGAGGTGGGCACAACGACCAACGATAGCGCCGTGCTATTTGATCAATTCGAGATCAGTGCTCTGGAGCTCAGATCGAACATTCGCGCGGCTCTTAAGACCAGGGCACATATCCGGTTCACAGATTTTGTGAAGGAGTTCCAAATTACCAAAGGTGTGGCGGAAGTCGTCGCATACCTGGATATTGCATCGTCGGACCGAAGCAAGCACATGGTCGACAGAGAGACGTTTGATATTGTGGAAGTAGTAAACGCCTCCACGGAAAAGACGTTCAAAATTAAAGTGCCGAAGATCACCTTTTGTAGATGAAATCATTGGTTATTAATACGTCAAAGAAACAGGATCATGAGCAAACCATATTCACACGTCTTGATCGCCCTGCTCAAGGGTGTTGTATACAGCCACCAGGAGAACGTTTGGGATGATCTACTGAAACCGGAGAATGAACATGATGTCCACCGTTATTTTTCGGAAATCAACTTGCAGCTTATCGTGGATAAGGCTGAAGGCTATGCCTATCTGAAACAACGCAACATAGAAGAAGTCGATGAAGACATTCCCAGGCTGATTGATCGCCGGCAGCTGAACTTTCACGTGTCATTGATGTGTCTGCTGCTGCGGAAGCATCTTATCGAAAATGACCGCGACGGGGAATCGTCAAAAGCCATCCTCACAAAAGAGGAGGTGTTGCAAATGGTCAAGCCGTTCTATCGCGAGACGTCGAACGAAGCAAATCAGCAGCGGCAAATCGAAGCGGCATTAAAGAAGGTGATTGATGAGGGCTTTTTACGAAAGATGAAAACGGATGAAGAACAATATGAGGTCAACAGGATCATCAAGGCGTTCATCAATGCTGATGTGGTGAAGGAGTCGATGGAGCGGTTACGGGACTATGTCGTTCCTCGGAATCAGGAAGGCGGGATGACATCGAATTGAAATCCGTTATTGTGAGTTTAAGAACTTTGAGTTTGGGAAGGGAGTTATGAACGAAACGATCAATAATAAATCGGCGGAAGGGCTTAGTGGTTTCAGGCTGCACTCCGTTGAGCTGCTCAATTGGGGAACGTTCCATGAGAAGGTGTGGCGCATAGAGCCCAATGGCTGCAATGCGCTGCTTACGGGTGACGTGGGCTCGGGGAAGTCTACGCTGGTAGATGCTTTGACATGTCTGATCGTGCCTCATCAGAAGATCAGCTTTAACAAAGCCGCCGGCGCTGAAAAGAACGAGCGCAATCTCATCACCTACATCAAAGGCGAGTACAAGAACACCAAGAACGACGACACCGATACCGGCTTTCGCGACAAGCCCGTTACGCTCCGTTACAACAATCCGCTTGATACAACATTCAGTGTCGTGTTGGCGAACTTCACAAACGAAGCTTACCGCGAATCGGTCGCTCTCGCACAAATCTTCTGGATCGAGAACGACAAAGTGCAGAAGCTGCTGATCATTCGCGAAAAGGAACTCTTATCCATAAGGGAACATCTTACCAACATAGTTGATCCGCGCGAACTGCGAAAGCGGATGAAGCAACTGCCACATACGGAAACGTTTGACGATAACTTCGCGCGGTACAGTCAGCGGTTCAGGCAGCTCTTCGGAATGACAACTGACAAAGCCATCGACCTGTTCTATCAGACGGTGTCCATGAAGTCTGTCACGAACCTGACGACATTCGTGCGGGAGCAGATGCTTGAGCGTACGGATATCAAGACGCAGATCGAGGATCTGAAGAAGAGATTCGATGATCTCAACAAGGCACATGCTGCCGTGCTCGAGGCGCGCCGCCAACGTGACACGCTGCTACCCATGGTTGATGCAAGCGAGGCTTTTCGAAAGATCGAAGAACAGATCGTTGAGATCGATGGCATGCTGAACGCCGTTCCGGCATACTTTGCCCTGAGAAAGATTGCTTTACTTGAAACTGAGATCAGTGATTGTGAGCGGAAGCTGATGCAGATCAACGGGCGCATCGCAGGTCTCGATGAAGCGCTTACGTTTAAACGCGACAGCATTCATCAAATCAAACAGGACATCCGTAGCAATGGTGGCGAACGCCTTGAGAAGATCGCCGAAGAGATCCATCTAAGGACCAGGCAGGCGGAGACGAAGAAAGAGAAGCACAGGCGTTATTCGGAACTCACCTCGAAGTGCGACCTCGAGACGGCACAAACCGACACAACCTTCTTTCGAAACCTGAAGAAGGCTGAAGTAAAGCTGGACGAACTCAAGGAGCGGCAGCAGCAGATTCTGGCTGAACACGGGAGCGCTATGGGCGACTATGACTCACTGCAGGTGGCGATCAAATCCCAGGAGGAGGAACTTGATTCATTAAGAAAGAGAAAAAATCAGATCCCGCTGGAATTTCTTTCAATGCGGAAAACCCTGGCTGACTCCCTTGATCTTTCCGAGCAGGATCTTCCGTTTACCGGTGAGCTGATGAAAGTCCGTGATGATGAAAAGGAATGGGAAGGCGCCCTGGAGCGGTTGCTGCGTGGCTTTGGCCTGAGCCTGCTCGTGCCCGACCGTCACTATCAGTCAGTAAGTCACTACATCAACCAGCGCCGGCTGACCGATGCGAAAAATCGCGGTATGCGGCTGGAATATTTCAAAGTGCCCTATGCGGTCAAACCTGCACGATTCAATAACGAAATCGAAGATGACTCGGTAGTGAATAAGATCGAGGTGAAAACCGGAACGGTCTTCGAAGATTGGCTGCAACAGGAACTTGATCGGCGTTTTAATCTTCGCTGTGTCAGTATTCAGGAGTTTCAGCGAATTCCCGGTGATGTGATCACGCGCGAGGGGCAATACAAAGTTGGCAATCAACGGCACATCAAGGATGATCGTCGCGACCTGTGGGACAGGGCAAACTTCGTACTGGGATGGACAAACGAGGAGAAGATCAAAGCGATCGCGACACAGTTGGAGACCATCAGGCAACGCAGCTTAGTGCTGGAGGAGCGTATCATTGCACTCAAATCCGAAATGCAATCGAGTCAGGATAAGCAATCAAATCTTTCACAGATCATCTCTTATAAGGATTGGTTGGAGTTAAATTGGAAGGAGGAGATTGCTGCAATTACTTCACTGGAGCATGAACGTGATGAACTTCAAAGTACCAGTAACGTGCTCAACACGCTGCAGAAACGACTTGATACAACAACGAACGAAGTGCAGAGCCTGGAATCTGAAAAGGATGACCTTATAGGTCGCCGGGGTATACTATCTACGAAAGTTGAAGAGTATCAGCAGGAAATTGAAGAATGCAGGAAGGCGATGAACGCCCTGACAGAGTCTGAGGTTGGGATATGGTTTCCGAAAATAGAAGGTCAGCTTGTCGACGCAAAACGGATCTATACAGTAAAGAACATTGACAAAACACGGGAGGATTTCTTTAAAGCTAAAAGTATCGAACGCGTCGATTGCCGGGAACGCCAGACCCGGGCGCGGGACCGGATCATTCATACCATGCGCGAATACAAAGACAAGTTTCCGGCTGACGCGCTGGAACTTTCCGACGAGGTTGAAGCGCGGCATGAATACCTGGCAAGGCTGGAGAGCATCTTAAACGAAGGCTTGCCCGCTCACGAGGCAACCCTCAAAATGATGTTGAACAAAAATACGATCGACGATATTGTGACATTCGATAGTAAGCTCGACATGCACGAAAAGGAGATCAGGAACAAGATCCGCAACATCAACCAGCATCTTCGGGAGATCGACTTCAACAAAGGAACCTATATCGAGCTGATAGCGGATCGCAACCGCGACCAGGATATAAGGATCTTCAAAGAGGAGCTGAAGGCGTGCTACAGCAATATTCTCGATACGAATGACGCCTATACCGAAGGCAGGTTCAATGAAGTCCAAAAAATACTCAACAGATTCCGCAGCAATGAAACGAAAGATATCGATTGGACAAACAAGGTGACCGATGTGCGCAACTGGTTTGACTTCAATGCCAGCGAAAAATGGATTGAGACCAATGAGGAGAAGGAGTATTACTCCGGGAGTTCGGGGAAGTCCGGTGGCCAGAAGGAGAAGCTTGCTTATACCATCATTGCGTCAGCCCTGGCCTATCAGTTTGGTTTGCGCATCGGAGAATCAAAAAGCAGGTCGTTCAGATTCGCTGTCATCGACGAGGCGTTTGGCAAGGGGAGCGATGCGAGCGCCGAGTATGGCCTTGAACTATTTAAGAAACTTAACCTACAGTTGTTGATCGTGACGCCACTCCAAAAGATACATGTGATCGAGAACTACATCAACACCGTCCACTATGTGTCGAATGTGGAAGGTAATAATTCTGAATTGCAGAACATGACTGTTGAAGAGTACCGGGAACAGAAGCTGGCCCGGAGCATTGCTGGAACGGGAATAGTGGTTGCTGACTCATGATCAGTCCGGAAGAAATTGAAGCGCAATGCCTCGGTTGGTGGAAGGATATACTGCTGGACGGTGTACAGAACAGAACCTGGAAGCCAAGGGAGATCCTTCGTATCGGAAAGGTGTCGCCGAAAGACATACTTTCGAGGCTTTCTGTGTATCGCGAGTCGATCGCGAAACTGAAAGAGCATGCCAAGGGAACAAAGCCCCTGGGCTACTCGATTGAGTTCACGGAACGTGAATTCGGGAAGATCGGAGCACAACCTGTTCCATCACGTATCCTGATCGAGACACTTGACGACTACCTGTACATTACCGGTAAGAAGACAGCGTTTCGCACTTTCTCGTCGACCTTTGAATTGATACGGCGCGAATTGCCTCAGCTGCTCGGTTGGGTCGAGCTGAACACGATGAAGTTGATCGACCACACTACCTGGCCTGACACGCTCAAGGTATGTCATTATTTCCTTCGATGCCCGAAGCCCAACCTGTACATCCGGCAGCTTCCTGTTGAAGTGCACACGAAGTATATACTGGAAAACAAATCACTCATCACCTCACTTCTGAATTATTTGATACCGGATCATATCAATGCGGAGGAAAAGGACTTTGAAAAACGGTTCAACCTGTTGTCGAGGGAGCAACTCATCCGGATTCGCTTTCTGGATCCTTCCGTAAGCCCGCTCCAGGGCATCACCGATATATCTTTCACGGAAAACGAACTTTCGGGATACGCATTTGCCGTCGACAACATACTGATTACCGAGAACCTGATGAATTTTCTTACGCTGCCGAAGACAGACAAGACCATTGCGATCTGGAGTGGTGGCGGATTCAACGTTAGCTATCTGCGTAGTATTGTGTGGCTGACGAACAAACGGTTCTTCTATTGGGGTGACATTGACGCGCAGGGGTTTCAGATCTTAAGTCAATGCCGCCGCTACTTCCCGAACACAAGATCGGTGATGATGGACGGTGACACATTGCGTGCGTTCGCCAGCGGAATGGGCACTCCGGCCAAGGAGTTGCCATTGACAAACCTTACTGAGGAAGAGCTATCGGTTTATAAGCAGGTTGTAAGAGACACCATCCGGCTGGAGCAGGAAAAGATCACGCAGCAGTACGCGGAGCAGCGGCTCGCTGAGGTAATTTGCTGAGACGGCTGATAATGCTGATCTAAAATCCGATGGCCATTGCATTGCTCATTCAGCATCCATCCAGTTATATTTTTCATGAGAAGTTTAGTTATAACTAAACTATTATGAGGTAAATTTGAGTTACGAGGGCTATCGGAGATAAAGGGGAAGATACCCTTCAGTGTTTTGGAAATTAACGGCACTTGTCAATTCCTGGAATTCTGCGCGCAAATTGAACGGGATGGAAATCTCAAAAAGCAATTGGCCACGATCATGGCCCGGATGGACCAGGTGGCGAATATGCAATTACTGCCGGTGCAAAAAAATCAGAGACATTACACCTAAAACGGAGATTGTTAAAGAGTTTGAAATCAAGACACCAGACCTGCGGATTTATTTGATAAAAGACGAAGGCCATATCGTCATAGTGGGCGGTAGGAAGAATACACAGGGCGATGACATTAAGAAATTCAGAGCGATCAAACGAAGATACCTTCAAAGAAAAAAATAACATGACTTTTACACGCGAAGAACTTCTGAAAACGCCGGAGTACTGGTTCGAGCAGGCACAGAACGAATTGTACAGGCAAGTTACTGAATTCATGAAGAAGGAGGGAATCAACCAAACGCAACTGGCTGAAAGACTCGGAGTCAGCAAGGGATATATTTCTCAGGTAATGAAGGGAGAGTTTAATTATACGCTCAAAAAACTCATTGAGCTTTCAATGGCGGTTGGTAAAGTCCCCAGGATCGAATACAAGACCATCGGTGAGGTCATTACTGAAGACAAGCACTCCCCTTATATTCATTATACCGGAACCAACAGCAAGTAGTAATTTGGGATCAAATGAGGACCATTCTCATTGAATAATTCTTTTGAGCTCTGCAACTGTCGATTCTAGCATTCGATTTATCTCCCCTGCTTCTAGTTGTCGTTGCGTGATTGCTATCCCATTTGATACGTCTACTGCAAGACAGTACTCTGAACTTGGTTTATAGTCTTTAGCGTGGTATCTCTTTAAATATGAAAACAATGCGTCTGTAAACATCCCAACTTCATCATTTCTAAAGCCTTTCAGTTTTGCCACGAACCAAATGGCCCCTATTTGCTTCACGTCGTCTTTGACGAACGAGAAGACATGATGGGGCATAACCTTTAGCTCTAAACCCGTAACCTTTACGATTGAATTGGTCTGATTTTTCCTTTCGAAAGTTATGTTCTCAGGCTGCCACTTGTTAAAGTCAAAATCTTCGTATTTATCAAGAATATTAATATTTCTATCATACATGTCTTTGGTCTGCTTGCGCATTTCTTTTCTGGCTTTATGTGCAAGTTCCTTCTTCTTTTTGATCACCGCCTCAGACGTCCTCTCTTTAAAGCCGTTAGCAATTGCGCTAACACTAACTATCCAATAGTTACCGCCCTTTTTACCCTCGGTTACTACCTCGGTATTACTGATTGACGAAGCATAATTTCTTTTGGATTTTTCGGACTTCCTTCGGACTTCCTTTTGAATTCAACAATTTGTTTAAGCGTCAATGCCTTCATCATAATTGGTTCATGGATGCTGTTAAGTCAGATAAGTGTTCATAGGTAATTTACTTTTGCCAGGTAGCCTTGTAGCGACCAACACCCGGTAGTGAGGATATGTGAATATCAGTTCCTTAATTCTAACCATGGGACTGACATACCCTTGTTAGACCCAACGGACTTGGTGAGCGTAGTTGTGGCCTGTATGCTACCCCTTGTGACAGCCTGCTGAGCACTCCTTGCAGCCATTCGCGTCCGAATTGTGTTTTTTAGCTTCTGCTACCGCAGATACACAAGAACTATGTTCGCCTAGTTCGACATAGTTCTGCGTAGGCCACCACTTGCAGCCTTCCTTGTGAACTTCGTGGTCGTAATTCGGGGACTGAGCGTTTCTGTTTAATCTATACTTTGCCATGACATATTGTGTTAATGTGTTAACTATTAGTATTTGATTGAGTCGTCTTTTGACATTGGGTGTTTACGCTTTCGCCACTACCACCTCCTTCACATCCATCTGCACCGCATACTCCACATACTTCACTCCACAGCCCTTCTTCGCCTCATGGAGACTCGACTGAATCGTCCTTATGGCCCCCATCCGCCTAACGTGCAGACGAAACGACACCCGCCATATCATTGACCGTTTGGAAACCATGGTCCAATTGTTGCCCTCTAACACTTCGCAGAATTGTCGATTCTGCTGTTCAGTTATCTCAGGGAGGTCGACTGCTACCAGGGCATGAAATCCGTGCATTTTTTGAAATGAAAGATCGTCCGCTGGAGCATCAATCAGGAATGCATTTTCCCTATCGCTTCAATTACTTTCCAAACGTCCGTCAACGCTGACCTAATGATTTACGGTCGCGTCCAATTTCCGCTGGAAGTCGCCGATAACCTTAACAAAGGCACTAAAGTTATCCATTGCGCCTTGCCTGGAAGTAGTAATGACCTCCTGTAGACCGCTATCAGATTCAAATGTGTATTCTGAGTACAAGCATATGGGCAGTCGACGGTTTCCACTGAACCTGCGGTCTGGCCCGCCCTGCTTATTGAGATACTGCCACGTATGGTCGACGACCGTTGAATCAGCAGCTAGGTCGTCACTCTCGATAAAATTTACCGTGCCGGGACTAATAGTCATGTTCTTGTAGAAGATGGCGCCAAAGGACTTACCCCGTTTTACGATCAACCTTTCCGGGAAGAAGTACAATTCGGTCCCTTTCAAATGGATACTCGGAACGGACACATTCGTCTTTAAGAACTTTAGTGGCGGTAAATTGAAGAACACACCACCGACCGGCATGCGTGAGATCAATTGAGATGCACCCGCATGATACTTAACGTTATCTACCCCTGTCGCGTGCAGCTTCTGCCAAACTTTGCCTGAAGAGGCGAACTCCCGGAAGTACTCCAGGAACTTGTTGTGCAGATTTGCGATCTCACCATCTAATGCATAAACAATCTCGACTGTCCTCCGTTTTCGGTCAAGCATCTTCAGGTACACACACCAGACAATCAACAACAGTGTGAGGAAGATATACCCAACAGCCAGCGAAGGATATTGTTGCAGACGTGTTGTCCGAATAGGGACCCTTTCGATGCAATTCACCTTTCCCAGGTCGTTTCGGACAAATCCCGCGGGGCCACTACTGCCGTCAAGAAATACACGTTTCCATCCATTGGAATCTGGTGCAGCCACAACGAAACTATCAAACTCCTTTGCTGTCTGGAGAGACTGAGAGGAAACACTGGGCGCAGTTTGAATGTGGACTACCTCGCTCGTGACGGTGAACACATCTTCATACTGAAAATGTTCATCAACCACATCGCCGGCAAAAGAGAGCGCATATACATAGATGGCTATTGATGGTACTACTCCCAACAGGGTGAATAGCGGCCTTCTATTAGCAGCCTTTTCCAGTTGTTCGATGAATCGCTTCGAGTCAACATCCGTAACCCGTTCCACATCTTGAGTACCGATACTATGGTCGACGCGATTTGAAGGTTGTACATCAGCAGGAGGCACGAAATGATTCCGTGTAGCCTTTCGGGGGGTGTCAATCCGCTGCCTGTAGTAGATTCCATTTGCCCCCAGGTTAACAAACGTCCCACGTTTACTAAAACTGACTCGCGCACCCTTTACACCAAAGGATGTACTGATCCCTGATTTCGAAAACGTAAATCGGAACGGTCCAAAGGATGTCGATTTTCTGAATGACCATCCCATAGCGATGTATTAATTGCTATACATACAGTTAGGGTAAAATCAACTCACAAGGTTTCCGGTGCTGTTCTACAAAGGCTTCATTGATGTGGCCTTGACTCAATACCTCTCCGTCCGGTAATTCAATGTTGAGCTCCAGCGTTATTGGATTGATGAAGAATCGCGACCGGCCATTGCAGACACGCATTCTATAGCGTAGCGCATTCAGTCCCGTGAGCAGTCCGTCTGTTTGCGTTTGCCTGAACACGAAATGAGAACATGACTCCTTGAACAGGCACTGGCGCCTGAGCCGTGCCGGCCACAACGCCCAGTATATACGTATGACAAGTGTAAGCATGGCGACGTACTAGTTGCGCCTGAATACGATTACCTGCCGGGTCGTTGCATAGCCCGGCTTACCAAAGAAGCCAAAGCATCCGTTGTCTGGGGCAACCCAGGATCCTACGCTTTCCAATCGAACATACTCCCAACCTTTGTCGGAATGCATCGTGATGATGGTGTTCAATTGTTCTGCGGCCGCGTCGCCAGAAGGATTCTTGTGATCCAACGATGGCACAAATGGTACGACTCTATAGTTCATAAACTGTTTATTTGCACTGACAACCAGACCCCACCACCCACTTGCAGCAGGCGCTCTCACAAACATCCTTGTTTTTGTTGGAGCATCCGCAATTAGCCGTGGTAGGACATGTGCCGCCACCGGTTCCACTACCAGAACCAGATCCGCCTGTTCCGCCTGTTCCAGCATCAAACACATGCTCGCAGGCGATTTCATCATCGTCGTGATCGAGCTTTTGGAGACAGTCACGATCTGCATCAAACGCCGCCTGTGCCTCACCTTGGGTTAGATAATCATCACAGGTGGCGTCAGGACAAACGTTTTCCTCTTTGCTGGCACATGCCATCCACACTAGAAGGAGGACCATCATTGACAATGAATACTTATGGATCATAGTTTTATTGGTGTTGCCAGCATCTTCCATTGGACTCTGTCGTCATTCGTTTACATCTTGACCCTGCCTTCGTTGTGGCACGGCATTGTGCAGAGCTTGTACTGCGTTCGACAGGGCGATATGGCTGTTCGGTTTTACGCATCGTGGAATCTCCATGCAGCGGCGTTCGCACAGGTTGTCGGCTCGCGCCACTCAAAGCGGATGACGGACGACAAACACTACAGGCCGTGTAGCCATTCTCTTTTGCCTGCTCCAATGAAATTTCAATACTACTGGATCGCAGATAGTGACAGCTGCATCTATGATACTTGTTGCCGGTTTTAGTGACGCAAACATTTGATTCCTGACCGATGACACAAGCACTGGACAAGGCCAGTAGAAAAAATACGAGGAGGTTCCTGTAGAAAACCTTGGATAACAACATGATCGTTCTTTGGTTGGTTAAGATCTATAAGTCGCGGTGAAGCAGGAATTCTGATTTCCCAAAGCGAAGAAATCTTTTCCCGGTCACCGGATATTGCCGTGTTAAAACCGGGTCGTCGCTAAGACCCAGTCTGGTCCTTCCTTTCTTATTCTGAACTCCTCAACGGGAAGCAATCCTTGGATCTGTACTTGATATTTCTTTGGCATCCCCGGTGCTGACGGGTACTGCAGGGCGACAATCCAATAGCGGATGTTATTGGTAAAGTTGGCTGTAACTAAGTACTCATTGTCTCCAACATTTGTTTCATGCATAATATCGTACGAAACAGGTTGCGTGTTCACATACACATATTCGATGACCTGGTTGCTTTTGGTGGCGGTGTAAATTGAAAGATATATCTGAGGTGAGTTGAATTTGTAACTGTTTGCCGGCGATAGTGCATCGAGGTCAATATCCAATGCCGGCTCGACGTTCTTTTTGAACCTCACATTGTGGATACCGTTGGTGAATTCGTACTCATTGCGATAGTATGACTGATAGTTACGGAAGGTGTTGTAATGCAGTAGTATGCTGTCAGTCTGAACGGGACTGAAATGCCCTTTCTCCAAGTTGGCTTGAAACTGCCCATCGAAATCATGCTGAAGATCGGCGATCCGTTTTTCGATAAGCCCTTTTGCAATGATTGATGGCGACTCTCCCGAGAAGGGTAG
>DATHKA010000156.1:0-13372 GCA_035489615.1 Chryseolinea sp. | reverse complement strand
ACGGCCCTCCTCCAGGCCTCGGCCTTAACCCTCCTACGAAGCGCAGCCCCTGCCCAAAGCGGTCAATAGATAGATACTTCCGCCCTTCACAATAAGCACGAACCCAATTAAGACTACACACCCAAAAAAAATCTCCGTGCTCTCCCATCCTGGATTTTTTTCCCTTCAATCAAGCCACGCCCTTCAACCAGCCACGCCCTTCAATCAACCGTCATCAAATAAAAAGGGCCGTTCCTTTCGAAACAGCCCTTCCATTATCAAAAAGCAAGAATAAATACTTAGAATTCCCAGAGGTTGTGCTCTTTCTCCATGAGCATCATCTCTGTCCATTCACGTGCCCAAACACTTTCGTAGTACGGTCTGCCGTTGCCAGTGTAAGTATCCGTGATCGTTTCATCGTCAGGGTTCTGGATCTTGTAGATGGTTCCCTGGAAGAGGCGGAGCAATATGGCATCTGCAAAGTTCTTATTCTGTGCAGTGTTTTGGCGGTTAAACCAAACAGCCTTCGGAATATTGTTCCTGAACAGCTTCTCGAGATCCTTGTACTTGAACCAACCCAGCGACATATCGATGTTGGTCGTTGTTTTGGCACCCGGGATGATGATTTCAACACCCTGAATGTCATAGTAGAGGCGCGACCTTCTTCTGTCGAAGATCACATCTTCCATCAGGTGCATCGTGCTCATGTCGCTTATGGCATAAGGCAATCCGCTACCTTGGGTTGTTGCCGCCCAGTTGTCGACAGCGTCTTCGCTGGGTGTAATGCCACGGCTATCCGCCACTGAGCGCCAGTTCCTTCCATTGTAGGCTACGATGTCTTCGCTGTAGTAGTCCTTAGCAGGGTCCCAGGCTTCAAAAGACTGTGCCTGCTCCTGAATAAGGCGCTGCAAAAACTCTTCCTTGGCGATCTTGGTGGACAACGAGTCATCCTTGTAGATATCGGTCAGCTCACCGGAACGCACGGCTTCAACGATCAGCTTGGTGATCTCGCCGTTCTTGGCAAAGAACCCCTTGTTTTGTTTTTCCTTAAGATCGATGTTTCTCCACACCCGCACCTTGTAGTGCTGCTCGTAAACCGGGATGGGATTCAGGGAGTTAGGATTGTACTGGATTTCCAGATCCTGAACTTCCTGCGCCAGCACAGTGCCGAACGCTGCGGAGAACAATACAATGAAAAGCGACTTTTTCATTTTTAGTTAATTGGAATGCTAATGATACCACTAGATCCGGTCACCGTGACCTTCTCTTCTTCGTCCTGGTAAGT
Source organism: Chryseolinea sp. (assembly GCA_035489615.1). Classification (GTDB taxonomy): domain Bacteria; phylum Bacteroidota; class Bacteroidia; order Cytophagales; family Cyclobacteriaceae; genus Chryseolinea. The sequence goes on along the minus strand of DATHKA010000156.1, from coordinate 12,108 downwards.
TCTGCGCACCACATCTTTGATGTCGATCACGACGCGGTCGCCAGGTCTTGCCTGGTTCGTCCATGCGCGGAGGTCAGGGTTTTCGTTCGTAGCGTTCAAACGCTGCACACCAGCGGTACCGCGACCGAGGATTACTTCAGCACGCTTAATGCGGTAGCGAGCATCCTTCGGAACTTCTTCCTTGAAGTTGGCATCAGGATCTGCTGAGAAGCGAAGGTTTGCAAGCTGGTTAGCTTTGATACCATTGCGCAGGTCAACAGGCGTGTTACCAACATAAGCGATGTAGCGCGGAGCAGGAACGTTCTTTACATCGAAAGCTTGTGAACCGATCGACATGCCACCGTTCGAAACGGCTACAGAGATCTTACGTTGCTTCGGAATAATCGTCACTTTACCTGGCTTGTCGCCCTTTATGATCTCAGCACCACCCGCTGCAGAGAAGGCAGGATTGTAGTTCGTGCCCAGTGCAGGGACTTCGATATTTACCGTGTTACCACAGTTCATGTAAAGTGTGGGCGCGTTACCTGTTGTTACACGGATAACCGGAGCAGCCACGAAGTATTCAATGTTCTGCGTGAACGTCTGACCCTTTACCTTGATTTCGGCTTTGAAAGCCTTCTTGGCAATACCGTGCGCATCATAACCACCGCCTTGTGCCGTGAATTCAACCTTACCCATCGTTACGCCGCTGGCATCAGCAATGGTAGACAGCTTCTGACCGTCCTTGAAGAAATCAGACTCCAATGCCGAGGAAGAACCTGTAAGGAACATTTCAGCCTCATATTTCGCACCGGCTGCGACAGTTGATGATTTCGCACGTACCATAGGGATAAACTTGTCGAAGCTGATGCGGTTTGCACCGGCATCTCTCGCCAGCTTATCAAGCGCGCGCGCTTCGTAGTCCAGTACTTCAGTCTCCGCCTGAGTAACTGAAGCAAGTGCTGCAATTGCGGGCGTGTTTTCGAACGTAAACGTGAGGAAGTCCTTTCTTACGTGGTCCTCATCGGACGCGAAGATGGGAATATCCTTCGGTGCTTTCGCAATAGGCAAAAACGCCGGCTCAATCTTCGAGAGCTCGTTCAGCTGTTTCACATAGTCGTTCAACAGTTTCTCGTAGCCCTTTCCATCGGGTGAATTTACGTCGATCATCATCGTAGCCACTTTAGAGCTATGGTCGTTGATGAGTTTCTCATCGATCACGTCGGTACCGGATGTAGTCATCATCTTCTTCTTGAGAGCATCCATTGCCTTGATCGTATTTTCTGTAAGCGCTCTTACTTTCTCTGCATTCGCCTTCGCCGCGAGAACGTTAGCATCCTGACTTTGGCCTGCATCGGCAACAATGCCCTGCAGAATCTGGTTGCTCTTCTTTTCTCCTTCGGTAATCAGGCCGCTGAGGGTCACGTTAATGATCGCGAATTTCTCGAGTACCGCGTTGCTGACCTGAAGCGCGAGAAGCGCGGTCAACACCAGGTACATCATCCCGATCATTTTCTGACGCGGAGTTTCTTTTCCACCTGCCATTTTCTAGATTCCTTTTTTAGTTTAAAAAGTTAACGTTGGTAAACAGTTTTAATTATGCTTGTCCGCCACCTTTCATGGCTGTCAGCATGCTACCGTAAACCTTGTTCAGAGAAGTCAGGTTATCTGTAAGCTTACCGAGCTCAGATGTGAACTTCGCCGTGTTGTCGCCAACCTTGGAAAGTCCGTTCATTGCGCCGGTGAGGCTTTCGTAGAACTTGTTCATGTTCTTCACGTGGCTATCTGCATCCTTCAGCTCCATTTCGTAAACTGAATTCAGCGCTGCGAGGTTCTTCGTAACCTTCTGCACTTGTGAGTGATACTCACCAGCATCCTTCGATGCATCAGACATGCTTGAAACGGCCTTGATGGCAGTGTCGTAAGACTTGTTCATTTCAAGAAGTTGCGTAGAAGCCTTCTTCACGTTGTTAGCGTAGTCGTTAGTAGCAACCGCTGCATCGGAAATGGTGGTCATTTTCTTCGCAGATTCTGCCAGGTTGTTCAACCCTTTGCCAAGACTGTCGAGCAGTTCGGGACCGATCTTCGCCTTTTCCAAAGAAGCGTCCAACTGTGCAGTCAGTGAAGGACCGTTTGCCTTGTTAGAGAGGCGCGTAGGAATAGCAGGGCCTTCGAAGTCTTCACCGAGTTCAGGATAGACCTTTGACCAATCCGGCTCTTGGTGAGGGGGCTCGAATGCACTCAGGAAGAAGATGACTGCCTCGGTAGTAAGACCGATGAACAGCATTTGATCCGCTCCTTCGTAGTGGAGAATCTTGAACAACGCTCCGATAATTACAACTGCCGCTCCGATACCATACACCTTCGGCATGATGGTTTTATACAGTAGTTCAACGAAGCCGCCTTTTTTCTTGCTCATTGTAGTAATGGTTTAGTTTGCCTTTTTGATATGTTAAAAAATTGTGTGTAGTCAAAGTTTAAAATTCTGATCCAGATGAGCGACCCAAGTGCGTCATAGCGCATCTAAATCCGATGTAGGCACGTGTAGAATCTTTGAATTCATAAGTACGGGTTCCGGTCTCCAGGTAGTAAGCCACATCTTTCCACGAGCCACCGCGGACAACTTTCTTGGGGGGAACCTTCGGATTGTATTTTGAACTCTCGGGATTCGTCCGAGGATCGATGTATTGCGGGTTCAAATCCCAAACGGTAGGGACTGATGCGGGGTTGAAGTCATCCAGGCACCATTCTGATACGTTACCCGACATGTCGTACAGACCATAGTCGTTGGGGAAGTATGCCTGTGCAGGAGATGTATAAGCGAAGCCGTCGTCGTAAAAGTTACCGCGTCCTGGCTTGAAGTTGGCGAGCATACATCCTTTAGAGTTACGGATGTATGGATTGCCCCAGGGGTACTTTGCCATGTCGCGACCGCCGCGCGCTGCGTATTCCCACTCCGCCTCAGAAGGCAGACGGAAAGCTGGCATCGGGAAATCGCCTACGCTCTTGCGATAGTCGTTGAGGTAGGCCGTTCTCCACTGACCAAAGAATACCGCTGCATCCCAGTTTACACCTACAACAGGATACTGATCGTAGCCCGGATGCCAGTAATAATAGTCCTGAATCGGATCACCCATGTGGTGAGCGAAATCGCGTACCCATGAAGCGGTATCAGGATAATACTTCTGACGGAACGTCTCCGCATCAACGGTCTCGAAACCTTCGATGCTTCCGTTGTCTACCAGGAAGAAGTTGGTGAACTGGCGATACTCATTGTTTGTAATTTCCGTGTCGTCCATAAAGAACGGACCAATCGTTACCTGCTTGTTGAAGTTGATCTGCGTTGAAGCAGGATCTTCGTCGGCCTGTCCCATGTGGAACGTACCGGCAGGTATCGGAACCATACCGTACGGAATGGTCATGACCCAACCCTCACGTCCTGATACGCCGACCAGCTCTCCGGAGTCTCCCCCTTTTTTGCCGCCCAGGCCGAGCAATCCACAGGCACTGGCAAGAGCACCCGTCATGACCAAAATTAATTTTGAAACAACCGACTTATTCATACTTAATTCTAAGTTTTCTTTTTAAAAAAATGCGGTTTAAAGCCCTCTCAAATAGTTGAGTTAGATGAATGGGGAAACGATCAGCAAATTCGTCAAAACAGTCCGAATCCCCCATTATTTGTCGTCTAGTGCCTATACCTTGGGGTCCGAACGACTTTTTTACCGCTGTTTGCGATGACCGGAAGGTCGTAGCTCAGCATAAACTCCAGTGAAAAATTTTCCTTAGCAGCCTGGTCCTTCACAATAAAATCTACAGCGGCGCCCAATTTCAGTGATTTGTCCTTGAGCAGAGAGTACCCTAACAGAAGACTGGCAGCCTCGGATTGTCTAAACGCTAATCCGCCGTACATCGTATCTTTAATGTGCGCTATTCCTGCAACATCAACCTGCGTTTTGTTCAGATCGGTTCTAACGGCCGCGGTAAACTGGAGTTTCAGGTCGAAGCTCACTTCATAAAAATAGCCACCGGTAAAGTTGATGTGGTTTTCCAGCGCACCGCGGGTGCTGTCCTGGCCGAAGTCAAATTCCGAGCGAAGAAGGTGATTGAAGCCGATGCCCGCATAGTACTTCTCGGCGCGGAAAAACACACCTGCGCCCAGATCGGGTCGCACCTGTGATTCCTTGCCCTCTGTAATTAGCGGATCGGGATTTTGAATGGCTCTGTATTTTGAACCGTCAATGGTCTGTGAATAGATACCCAGCTTCACGGCAAAGCTCAGCTTGGTCTCTTTGATTCCCAGGTGATAGGCATACATCATTTGTGCCTCCAGGTTGTTCACGGGTCCCAGGCGGTCGTTCACCACGTACGCACCAAAACCGCTGCGCAGTTTATAGATCGGTGTGTTAAAGGTTACCATCTGGGTGGTTGGAGCACCGCCGTCGCCAAAGCTGGATTGATAACCAAGCCACTGTTGGCGATGCACAGCCGTAATACGTGTAACTCCATCAACACCTGCATAGGCTGGCGTCATATAGAGGTTATTAAACATGTATTGCGTGAATAGCGGATCCTGCTGAGCAAATACGCTTACCCCGGGGTAGAGCAGCGCGAGCATATAAAAAATCCTCTTTAGCATTAAGTCAAAAAAGTAGGATACGAAGTAAACCTTTTTTTACGACACTTTCAACTGATGTAAGTTGAAGTGTAATAAAATAGATGACTTTCTAAAATTCAATAAATGAAGCAGTTACTTAATGCCGTTCGCCTTCTTAATATACAGTTCCAGCGCCCCCGTCATCGACGGTGCATTGGGCAGGGGAGCCTCAATATCAAGGATTAAACCAGCCGCAACGGCAGCCTTGGCTGTTGTGGGTCCAAACACCGCAATTCGGGTGTTACTTTGTTTGAATTCGGGGAAGTTTACGAACAGCGAATTGATGCCCGAAGGGCTAAAGAAGGCCAGGATGTCATAGAAGACTTCCTTCAGGTCGGAAAGGTCGGATGCGACAGTATGGTAGATTATCGCTTCCGTGTAATGATAGCCACCTTCCTTCAGAAAATCAGGAATATCATTCTTCCGGATATCTGAACAAGGAAACAGGTATTTTTCATTCTTATGCTTCTTGAGAATTTCAAGAAGATCTTGCGCCGTTTTAAGACCCGTAAAGATTTTGCGCTTACGAATCACGATGTATTTCTGCAGATAGTTGGACGTCTGCTCCGAAATGCAAAAGTATTTCATCTCGGGCGGCATCTCAAGCTTCAGCTCTTTGCAGATGTGGAAGAAATGATCAACGGCATTGCGGCTGGTAAAGATGATAGCCGTGTGGTTGAGTATATCAATCTTCTGCTTTCTGAATTCTTTTACCGGCACCGGCTCGACCTGAATGAACGGTCTAAAATCAATTTTCAAATTGAATTTATCAGCAAGTTTCAGGTAGGGAGAGTTGGCGTCGGCAGGAGCTTCCTGGGTTACGAGGATACTCTTTACTTTTCGCATCCTGTCAGTAGCTATTTCACTCATCACTTAAAGAATTCAGGGCTAGTAATAAAGGACCTTAACTGTAATCAGAAAGGGAATTAATTCTGTGGCACAAATGTACGAAAATAAATGGAACATCGAATGTTGCAGCTGTCGTTGCAACTTTAAAATGATCAACACCATCCATCCGGCAAACACCCAGGCGATCGCGTGCAGCAGGAAGTCGTAAAATCCCTCGCGCGCGCCGCGCATGATAAAATAAAAAAATACAATCACGGTAAGCACGCCAAATACACCCACCAAAAGTCTTACCCAGTTAAAGAAATGAACGCTGCCAATCTCCTTCATCCCGAAGATGTAGGAGAGGCCATATACCATCACAATCTTTCCGAAAAACAACGCAAGGACTATGAGACTAAGTTCTCCCCATTCCAGTATGGCATCCCAGAATGTGGTGGGCTGGAAATACAACGCCGTGGGATATTCATGAGGGAGAAAGTGGTACACAATCATGAGAAAGTATCCGAGCATGAGGCTGCTGTAGGCGTAAAACAGGATGTTGATACTGTTGGTGATACGCGACTTGGACGGACCATCTTCTGCTTCACGCATGGAAAATATTTTCGAAATGGAAAAATAATCTGATGCCAGCTTCGGATTGAGTTTTATGATAGTGATGATCATTACCAGCATTACCAAAATGCCTATGATCGCGAAGTCACGAAAGGCCGAATAATTAGGCTTGAGCGTCTCCCCGAAGGACGGGTTTGTCTGGCTGGCGATCACCGCCGTAAAAAGTCCGTCGGTAATGATGTGGCGCTGATGAATCGCGAGTTGCAACAATGATGATCCGTGTCGCTCGGCAAGGCTGTCGATATTCAGTCTAAGGGGTGTTCCCGACTGATTCGACAATTGTCCATTGATGAAAATGCTGAACCGGGCAGGACTGGAAACCTTCAGGTGCATGCCGGGAAACAAAGCTGCATCAAGCTTGAAATACACGGTCGATACATTTCCGGGTGAATGGCCATAGGGAACGTACTGGCCGTCGTCGAAAACAAGCCAATCGTTGTGCAGGTCCTTGACAAGCGCATTGCCCTGGGCGTTGGCCGAAAAATGTAGGACTACTGCAAAAAATAATAACAGTGCGTGGAAGCCAGCCTTCATCATATAGTTGTCGCAAAAGTATCGGATTCCCCCGTGATATCGAAATGCTGTAAGTTTGTTGGTTGATATGGCAGCTATTTACGTTCCTGTTCCGCCCGGCCGTCGGCTGGTGCCGGCAAACCTCCTTTCGGCTACGATAGCTAACTTTACGTGAAATCATGGCGGGCATCTACATTCACATTCCCTTCTGCAGGCAAGCCTGCTATTACTGTGACTTTCACTTTTCAACCAACCTGGGAACCCGCGACGCCATGGTTGATGCCATCTCCCATGAGTTCAAACTGCGAAAAGGCTATCTGGCGGATGACAAGGTCGAAACCATCTACCTCGGCGGCGGAACACCGTCGCTTCTTACGGGGAAAGAGCTCCGGCATATTTTCGATGCCATACGACAACACTTCGTTTTGGCTGACTTGCCAGAGATCACGCTGGAAGCGAACCCCGATGACCTCACCGATGAAATGTTGGTGACGCTCAAAGACGTGGGGGTCAATCGCCTTAGCATCGGCATCCAGTCGTTCGACGATGACATCCTGCGATCACTCAACCGGATACACAACGGTAGGGCCGCCCGCGATAGTGTCTTGCGGGCACAGGCAATAGGTTTCAACAACATCAGCATCGATCTGATCTACGCCATTCCCGACCAGGATCTGGAACGGTGGTCAGAAAATATCGCAGAGGCTATACGACTTAATCCGCAACATATCTCGTCCTATACGCTCACGATCGAAGAGAAAACGATACTGGGTAAGTGGACAAAGCAGGGAAAATTTCACCCGGTGGATGATGACACAGCCGCAGACCAGCACGATCGTCTCGTCGACCTTCTCGGCGGGGCCGATTTCGAACACTATGAGGTCTCTAACTTCGCACGGCCGGGCTACCGGTCACAACACAATACCAGCTACTGGCTGGGGAAGAAATACCTGGGGATCGGACCGGGTGCACATTCATTTGATGGATCAACCAGGCAATACAACGTGCGCGACAATCGCAAATACATCGGCAGCCTGGCGCAAGACGAAATACCCGCAACGCTGGAGGTGCTGTCGGAGCAGGACAAGCTCAACGAGTACTTGCTGATATCGCTTCGCACAAGCTGGGGTCTTGATCTGGAGAAAGTGCGTCGCCAATTTGGTGTCGATTTGAGGCAGGCTCGCGGCGGTTACCTTCAAAACCTTGAAAAAGAGCGGCTCGCAACCGTAACCGGAAGCACCCTTGTTCTGACACGTAAAGGTTTGCTGCTCGCCGATGAAATCGCGCTTTCTCTTATTCCCCAGGGGTCACAACCGGCGGGCTAGCCGTATTGATGTTTGCGAAATGTTCGTATTTTTCGCCTGCTCCCTACCCAGAAATGAAAACTATTGAGGAAAAAAAGGTCCACCTGCTGCTCAAGGCGGTGATCTTCCACTATCACGGTCTCGATGAAGAGGAGAAGCTCGACCTTGCCAAGACAGCGGCTGAGCTTAACGCCACGGAAGAATACCAATGGGCCATCGATTTTGTGGCCCTTGACTACATCACGGCTTTCGATCGCGCGCGCGAATACATGAATGATATCATCGGCGACTACAACCGCGAAAAAAGGATTGAACTAATCAACATGGTTTGGATGGCCAACAACCTGAAAGGTTACGTGACGGAAATGGAAGCTACTGCGATGCTCAAACTCGCCAAGGACTGGAACGTCCAAAAAGAACTCATTGAACTGATCACCGTCTAGATCGCGGTAATTTTAAAAGTAAAAAACGCGGGCCCGACTTTGGTCGGGCCCGTGTTTTTATATCTCCAAATATCAATAAATCTCCAATGGTTCTCAACCATTCATTGAGGCCAGGAACTCGTCGTTGTTGCGGGTTCCCTTCATTTTGTTTTGCAGGAATTCCATGGCTTCTACGGAGTTCATGTCTGCCATGTACTTGCGCAGGATCCAAACGCGCTGCAGTTCATCTTCGCGGAGAAGAAGATCCTCGCGGCGGGTGCCTGACGCCGGAACGTCGATCGCAGGATATACACGACGGTTCGACAGCTTACGGTCAAGCTGAAGCTCCATGTTACCCGTACCCTTGAATTCTTCAAAAATCACTTCGTCCATTTTCGAACCCGTGTCAATCAGGGCGGTAGCAATTATCGTGAGTGATCCGCCATTTTCAATCTTGCGGGCAGCACCAAAGAAACGCTTCGGCTTGTGAAGCGCATTTGCATCCACACCACCGGAAAGTATCTTTCCAGAAGAAGGGACCACCGTATTGTAGGCACGTGCCAGACGCGTGAGTGAGTCCAGCAGGATCACCACATCGTGACCGCATTCCGTCATGCGCTTCGCTTTTTCGAGAACGATGGACGCAACTTTTACGTGACGTTCCGCTTGCTCGTCGAATGTCGAGGCTACCACTTCGGCGTGTACGCTGCGGGCCATGTCAGTAACTTCCTCGGGTCGTTCGTCAATGAGCAACACGATCAGATAGACTTCCGGATGGTTCTCGGCGATAGCGTTTGCTATGTTTTTCAACAACACCGTCTTACCCGTCTTGGGCTGAGCCACGATCATGCCCCGCTGTCCTTTACCAATTGGCGAGAACAGGTCGAGAATGCGCGTAGACAGATTGTCGTGCGTGGTGCTCAACCTTAGCTTTTCGTTGGGGAAGAGTGGTGTGAGGTATTCAAATGCAACGCGGTCGCGAATTTCTTCAGTAGTCTTACCGTTGACGGATTCAACCTTCAGCAACGCAAAGTATTTTTCGCCTTCCTTAGGAGGGCGAATAAAGCCTTTTACGGTATCACCTGTTTTGAGACCGAACAGCTTTATCTGCGATGGTGAAACGTAGATATCATCGGGGCTGGCCAGGTAGTTGTAATCAGACGAACGCAGAAATCCATATCCATCTTGCATGATCTCCAACACGCCTTCATTGCTGATGGCGCCATCAAACTCGCGAATCGCCACGCGAAAGGGTGCTGTCCGTTCTTCACGTTGCTGTTCGGGTTTAGGAGCACGAATCGGCTCTTCCGGAATCATCGATTCAGCGGAGTCTATAGAATTATTTACGTTTCCCGAAGGAGGCGCTTCGAAGTTCATATCGATCGAGTCCTCTTCTTCATCCGAAGAGAAATCTGATTCGGTCTTGGGCACTGGAGGAGGAGGCGCGTTCGTGACATTTTCGCGACGACGGGGGCGAAGTTTACGTTCGTTATCGGCAGGATGGGGTGCCGAAACGATCGGCGTGGACAGTGAAGGTGCCTTTTTTTCGGCGGCAGCGTCACCTGCGACCGCTTGTTGATCGAGAATCTTGTAGATGATGTCCTGTTTTGAAAGCTTTTTGGCGTTTTTTACGCCCATCCCCTCCGCGATTTCCTTCAATTCTGAAAGAAGCCTGACATTCAGGTCGTCAATAGTGTACATGTTTGAGTTAGAATGGATTGAAAAAAATTGTTGAAATAAATGAGTTAGGTCAGCGCAGGCTGAGGTTGTGGTTCATGAAAACGACTAACTAGAGAACAAAAAACGAATAGTAAAATTCCGGATTTTGATTCAAAGGCTTGAGATGAAGCCTGATGACAGGTACAAACATAGGGACATTTTTTACGATAATCAACCCGTCAAATTTTTTTTTATTACTGCAAAAAGGCCCTAAAGCATGCAAAAAAACTAATTTTAGCGTCTCAAAAAAAAGATCATAAGGATGCTACAGGTATCGGTAATACGCGATCAATTCGACCTTGTGCTGGATGGACTTGCCAAACGCAATTTCAAACAAGGCAAAGAGTTGCTGGGGTCAATCCTCGATAAAGATAATGCTCGGAAGGAAACGCAGCGAACGCTCGATGACCTAAAGGCAAAAGCAAATGCCGACGCCAAGAAGATAGGAGAATTGATGAAGGCCGGCAAAGCCAGTGAGGCAAACGAACTTAAATCCGGCGTTGCAGGCTCCAAGGAGCTTACGAAAACATTAGAAGCGTCCCTGTCAACACTCGAATTGGAAGTCACAGACCTTCTTTACAAGGTACCCAACGTTCCACACAATCGAGTCCCGGCCGGTGTAGGCGCCGACGACAACGTAACGGTGCATACGCATGGTGATATCCCCACCCTTGCCGACGACGCCCAGCCACATTGGGAGCTCATCAAGAAGTATGATATCATTGATTTCGATCTGGGCAACAAGATTTCAGGTGCCGGCTTTCCCGTGTACAAAGGGAAAGGCGCCAAACTACAGCGCGCCCTAATCAACTTCTTTCTTGATGAAGCGGAAAAGCAAGGGTACAAAGAAATCCAGCCACCCATCGTCGTAAATGAAGCGTCGGGTTATGGAACGGGACAGCTACCCGACAAGGAAGGCCAGATGTATTTCATCGGGGCCGATAACCTTTATCTCATTCCTACGGCCGAAGTCCCGATTACCAATCTGTACCGCGATGTTATTGTACCGGAAGGCGACCTGCCCATAAAACACGCGGGCTATACGCCATGCTTCCGTCGCGAAGCAGGAAGCTGGGGGGCTCACGTGCGCGGCCTGAATCGCCTTCATCAGTTTGACAAAGTCGAGTTAGTTCAAATCTGCAAACCCGAATTTTCCTATACGATATTGGACGAGATGTGTGCACACGTGCAGGGCCTGCTGGAAAAACTCCAACTGCCCTATCGCAAGTTGCTGCTATGCGGAGGCGACATGGGCTTCAACTCGGCGCTCACCTACGACCTGGAAGTTTTCTCGGCCGGCCAGAAGCGTTGGCTGGAGGTTAGCTCCGTAAGCAATTTTGAAACATTCCAGGCAAACCGGCTCAAGCTGAGATTTAAGAACAACGAAGGAAAGATGCATTTGCTTCACACCTTGAATGGCAGTGCCCTGGCGCTGCCACGCATCGTTGCCGCCATCCTGGAAAACAATCAAACGCCTAGTGGTGTCGTTGTGCCGGAGGTACTGGTGCCCTACACGCGATTCAACATCATCAATTGATCCTATCCAACAGCCCGAATTAAATGATTAACTTTTCTCAATGCAGAATCGAAGGCCTGGCGGTTCACGGCGTTGGCAATCGCCTGAATGACGGTGTACTCAAGCTGTCAGCCCACCCGTTAGACATTGGAGGAGAGTTACTTCATTCTCTGCTACGCAGCTGGTTCTTTTCGCCTTTCCGGGATCCTACACGATACACTTTTGATGACGACGAGCAGGGTAAGTCCCTTTTGGCGATGGCCAACTACATATTTGCCAACCACACGTCACTGCAGGAGAATTCAAGCCTTCTGGCTGAGCGGCTATTCAACATCACGGAACATCCGAATATCAAATCCGGTGAATTGTACGTCGGATGCTTCTCGAACGTCGGTTATGACGGCCGACAGTGCGATGCCATCGGCCTTTTTAAGTCCGAAACAAAAGAGAATTTTATCAAGATCGACGCAGCACGCAGCGATTATAAGTTGAGCGCTCACGAGGGTATCAACATCAACAAGCTCGATAAAGGATGTC
>DATHKA010000155.1:0-27651 GCA_035489615.1 Chryseolinea sp. | reverse complement strand
GATGCAGATCGGAGAATACTTTCGGGATGAGGCCGTCTTTAGACATCGTGTAGAACACCCTGGACTGACCCAGCAACATCACCAGGATCACCGAAGAAAAGCCTGCTAATATCGCAATGGTAATGGCCTTGCCGAGCCATCCATAACCATGCATGTAAGTTTGAATGGCGTAAGCCACGGATGCTTCCTTGCCGGCGGTTTTGAACTCCTGCCAGTTGGCAATCCCGGTCAATACGTGCGCGAACAACACGTAGAGTATCGTGCAGACCACCAGCGAACCCAAAATTCCGATGGGCATATCACGCTTGGGATTCTTGGCTTCCTGAGCAGCTGTTGACACGGCATCGAATCCAATGAAAGCAAAGAATACAACGGCGGCGCCGCCCAACACGCCACCCCATCCATGTTCCCGGAAGCCCTCATGACCGGGTGTATTCTCAGGAATCATGAAAGGCTCATAGTTTACCGGATTGATAAACTGCCATCCTACGACAATGAATATGAGTACAATTGAAACTTTAACGACTACGATAACGGCATTGAATACGGCTGACTCCTGAGTACCCTTTATGAGGATCAAGCTGAGCATAAGGAGAATGAACAGCGCTGGAAGATTCATGATGCCCGATACGCCATCCGCGCTCGTCTCCAGCGGCGAATGACACCACTGATACGGGATGGCACTAAAATCGAAACTGGTCAGCAGGTTATTGAGATATTCACTCCAGGCGATCGACACGGTGGCGGCGGCCAGGGCATATTCCAATACGAGGGCCCATCCGATGATCCAGGCGACGAATTCGCCCATGGTGACATAAGCATAGGTATAAGCGCTTCCGGCAACGGGAATCATAGACGCAAACTCCGCGTAACAAAGTCCGGCGAAGGCGCATCCCACGGCGGCAATAATAAATGAAAGTACTACTGCAGGACCTGCCGACTCTCCGGCAGCGGCCGCTGTTCGTACGAACAAACCAGCACCAATGATGGCGCCTATGCCTAATGCAACCAGGTTACCGGGTCCGAGCGTGCGCTTGAGTTGATTGTCGCCGGCCTGTCCCAGGAGTTGCGACAAAGGCTTCTTGATGAATAGACTCATTGGAGTGCTTAAGGTTAGGTTTAATAAGTCGCCTAAAATAGGGCATAATTGACAATTGGCAATTGATAATTGACAATTCGGAACCCCTATCAGGGGATTTTTGATGCAAGGCTACTCGCCGGCGCCCGATTTCAGGTTGTCGGGGTTTTCCGTTACCGGATCGGTCGTTTGCCTTTCAATCGGGACTTCTGATGATACCTCTCCCTCATAATCCTCCGGATGAAGTTTCTCTCCGAAGAAGCGACGCTGGAAAAGCAGGATGATCACCACACCGACAAAAATGGAGGAGTCCGCGATGTTAAATACCGGACTAAAGAAGAAGAAATAGTCGCCCCCCACAAGAGGCATCCAAGTGGGCCACGTAAAGTCGAACAACGGGAAGAACAGCATGTCGATCACCTGGCCGTGAAACCAGGGAGTGGGAGAGTTGGTCGGATGATTGTTCAACAACACGCCGTAAAAAGTACTATCGATCACGTTTCCTACCGCACCCCCCAGTATGAGGGCCATACACCAGAGGAATCCCGCCTTTGAGTCCCTCATGGCCATCTTCACCAAATAATAAGCGATGCCCACCATGGCAGCAATGCGAAATACGGTCAAAGCCAGCTTGCCGAACTCATTGTTCCAGCGGATGCCGAACGCCATACCTGGATTAAGCAGGTAATGGAGTTTGAATCCAAACTGCTCGTTGCCAATCACGGTGATTTCCTGGTGAAGGAACATATAGTGATGAACCAGCAGCTTGGAAGCCTGGTCCAGTATGATTACACCGAATGCGAGCAGGAAATATTTGTAGATCTTCATGTACGGAGAGCGGTCACTTCTTCACATTTATTTTCACCCTCAACGTGATGTCGTCGAGCTCAACGGGTACGGCATCGGCAACGGAAGGCATTAACGTTAAGGCTACTGCCTGGGTCTCGGTCTGAATATAGTTGCTGAATTCGCTGAGCGCCGCGTTCACGAAATCGCTGTCGCGCTCCACGGCTACCTGAATCTTATCGAGTACCTCCATACCCATTTCCTTGCGCATATTCTGCACGCGGTTAACGAAATCACGCGCGATTCCCTCTTTGCGCAAGGCATCCGTTATGGTAATATCCAGCGCTACCGTTACGGGACCGTCCGAAGCCACCGACCAGCCGGGAATATCTTCCGAACTGATCAACACGTCGTCCACCGTAAGATCGAAACCACCCTTGGACAATTTACCTTGTTTCTCCAGGGATGCAATTTCCTCTTTGGTCAGGGAATTGATTACTTGAGTGACCTCTTTCATCTTTGGCCCGTATTGCTTACCGAGCTTCGGCAGGTTGGGCTTCACCTTCTTTACCACAATACCCGTGGTGTCAACGATGTATTCAATGGCCTTCACGTTCACTTCGGCGAGAATGATTTCTTCTACCGACCTTACTGCGGCAGCAAAGGAATCGCCAACCACAGGGAGCAGGATCTTTTGCAAAGGCGTGCGCACTTTGATCTTGCTGTTCTTGCGGATGGAATGTACCAGCGAGCAAATGCGTTGGGCATAGTCCATCGACAACTCCAGCGCTTCGTCTTTCCAGGGCAATTCCGACTTCACCAGATCGGTGAGGTGAATGGAAACGTGACGCAGCGGCGTTTTGAACTGGCGCGCGCGGTCGCGGATGTTGTCGGTAAGATTCTTATATAACCACTCGGAATAGAAGGGAGCGATAGGCGACATCAGCTGCGCCGTGATCATGAGACACGAATACAAAGTCTCATAGGCTGCCTTCTTATCCGTGGATAGATCAGCGTGTTCCTGGCGGCCACCGGCTTCTTCCAGGACGGGTTTCCAAAAACGCTTGCGGTTCAGGCGAACGTACCAGTTGGAAAGGTGATCGTTCACAAACTCCTGGATCGCACGCGCTGCCTTTGTTGGTTCATAGTCGTTGTAGGCCGCGGTAACCTCACTAACCAGCGATTGTGTTTTGGAGAGTATCCATCGATCGAGGTTGGTGAGTTCATCAGCCGGCACGTTGTTCATCTCATCCTTAACGAACCCGTCGATATTGGCGTACAGGGCGAAGAAGGCATAGGTATTCTGCAGCGTTCCGAAGAACCGCCGCTGTACCTCGGTAATGCCGTCGAAATCGAACTTCAGGTTATCCCAGGGAGTCGAGTTCTCGATCATGTACCAACGCACCAGATCGGGGCCATATTGCGCCAGCGTTTCGAACGGATTAACCACATTGCCCTTTCGCTTCGACATCTTGTTGCCATTCTTGTCGAGTACGAGTCCGTTCGAAATTACGTTCTTGAAAGCTACGCTGTCGCACAACATGACGGCTATGGCGTGTAAAGTAAAGAACCAGCCACGGGTCTGATCAACGCCCTCTGCGATGAAGTCGGCGGGATAATTTTGCGCAAATACTTCCTTGTTCTCGAATGGATAGTGCCACTGCGCATAAGGCATGGCGCCCGAATCGAACCAGACATCGATCAGATCGGGTTCGCGATACATCGGCTGACCGGATGCACTCACGAGTACAATGTCATCGACATAGGGCCGGTGCAGGTCGAAGTCTTCGGGGAGTTCCGCCTTCATCAACCCGGCCTTTACGGATTTCAACACTTCCTCGTTGAGTTCCTTCAACGAACCGATGCAGATCTCTTCCTTGCCGTCTTTCGTGCGCCAGATCGGCAGGGGTGTACCCCAGTAGCGCGACCGTGATAAATTCCAGTCGACAAGGTTCTCCAGCCAGTTGCCGAAGCGACCCGTGCCGGTTGACTCCGGCTTCCAGTTGATGGTCTTGTTTAATTCTACCATCCGGTCTTTCAATGCCGTGGTCTTGATGAACCACGCATCGAGCGGATAGTAAAGCACCGGTTTGTCCGTCCGCCACGAATGCGGATAGGTATGTTCGTATTTTTCAACCTTGAATGCTTTGTTCTCCTCTTTAAGGATGATGGAGATGATGACATCCGTGGTTTTATAGTCGGGATTGCTTTCGTCTTCGTCGGTGTAATTCTTCACGTAGAAGTCGTCGGCACCCAGTGGCTTATGCGTCCTGATCTTGTACCGGGCGACACCCTCCATGAGAATTTCGCCGATTTGCGAAATGAACCGTCCTTTCTTGTCGACAGTAGGCACCTCGTTGCCCAGCTCGTCGCGAACGGTCATCGGAGGAATACCGTGTTGTTTCGATATCCGGAAGTCATCGGCACCAAACGTCGGCGATGAATGCACGATGCCGGTACCATCCTCCGTGGTAACGAAGTCGCCCGCGACCACCATGAATGCCTTATCGGCATCGTAGAGCGGCTGCACATAGGGCATGAGTTGCTCATACTTCAATCCGACGAGTTCCTTACCGCTGAACGTTTTGATTACCCGGTAAGGGATCGCCTTGTCGCCAGCCTTGTAATCTGCCAGCGGCAGCTCTTTGTTTTTTGCGCTGAAGTATTTACTCAACAGATCGTTCGCCAGCACGACACGCACGGGCTTGTGCGTATACGGATTGTACGTATCCACCAGCGCGTAGGTGATCTTTTCGCCTACTACGAGTGCTGTATTCGACGGAAGTGTCCAGGGAGTTGTCGTCCACGCCAGCAGCCAGGCATCTGTTGCCCCGTCGTGGAAGAGAAATTCGGATGCTTGGTTCCTGATTGCCTTGAACTGCGCCACGACCGACGTATCCTTCACTTCCTTGTAGCAACCGGGTTGGTTCAACTCGTGTGAGCTGAGACCCGTTCCATCGGACGGCGAGTAGGGCTGGATAGTATATCCTTTGTAAAGCAGGCCTTTCTTATAAAACTGCTGCAGAATCCACCACAGTGACTCGATGTATTCTTTTTTGTAAGTGATGTAGGGATGGTCGAGGTCGACCCAATAACCCATCTTCATGGTCAGGTCGTCCCACTGGTCCTTATACATCATGACCGTTTCGCGACACTTATTGTTGTAGTCCTCGATGCTGATCTTCTTGCCGATGTCGTCTTTCGTGATACCGAGCTGCTTCTCGACCTGGAGCTCGACGGGCAGGCCGTGTGTGTCCCAGCCGCCTTTGCGCTTTACCTGGAATCCCTGGAGGGTCTTGAACCGGCAGAAGATATCCTTCACGGTGCGGCCCATCACGTGGTGGATTCCGGGAGTTCCATTGGCACTGGGAGGGCCTTCGTAGAACGTGAAAGGGGTCGCGCCTTCGCGGTTATCTACAGATTTCTCAAAAATCTTTTCCTGTTTCCAGAATTCCAGGATTTCAGCCGCCAGGTGGGCAAAATTGACATTTTTGTGCTCTCTATACTTCTCAGCCATTGTTCTGATCCGCCTTTGATCCCCAGGATCGTATTTTCAGATAAGGCGCAAAGATAGGCCCATTTGGGGATTTATTGGCGTGGGGATTTGGTGATTTTGGGGCGGGGATGGCGCGCCGTGAAGGCATTCCCATGGCCACTGTAGGGACAGGGCATGCCCTGTCCGTACGGAAGGCGATAAGATAATCCGCAGGGCACGGAAGGCGATAAGATAATTCGCAGGGCACGGAAGGCGATAAGATAATGGGCAGGGCACGGCAAGGCGATAAGATAATGCGCAGGGCAGGATAATGCGCAGGCCCCTATTCCGCTGAAGGATGGCGATTGTGGATTCTGATTTTGTTCAGGTCGATTTCCTCATCCTCGTTCTCGCCGTAAAATGTTGAATCGAAATCATCAATGATCATCGTCTCACCTTTGCTGCGCTTCGGACGATCGAATGTCAGGATCAGGGCCGGCAGCAGAATGAGGTTGGTGAACATGGAAATCACCAGGGTAATGGACGTCAATAATCCCAGCGCGAAGGTTCCCCCGAACGACGAGA
Source organism: Chryseolinea sp. (assembly GCA_035489615.1). Taxonomy (GTDB): domain Bacteria; phylum Bacteroidota; class Bacteroidia; order Cytophagales; family Cyclobacteriaceae; genus Chryseolinea. Next base: position 21,727 of record DATHKA010000155.1, on the reverse strand, counting down.
AAGCGAAGATGCTGAAGCCAGCAAATAATACGACAGAAGTGTACATGATGCTCTTGCCGGTCTCCATGATGCTGTCGCTTACGGCGCGAGGAATAAAGAAATTGTTGGAGAGTATTTCCTGGCGATATTTTGCCAGGAAACGAATCGAGTTATCGACCGATATCCCGAACGTAATGCTAAAGATCAATGCCGTACTTGCTTTGAGTGGAATGTGAAAGAATCCCATGAGCCCTGCTGTAATCATCAGCGCCAGTAAATTCGGAATGAGCGAAATGATGATCATGCGCACGTTGGCGAAGAGTATGGCCATCGAAAGCGTAATGAGTATAAACGCGAGCAACAGACTCTCCTGCAAGTTCGCCACGAGAAACTTGTTCCCTTTGATGAAGATCTTGGTCGAGCCGGTAATGGCAGTTGATATCGAGTCGCGGCCTTCGCTGCGGAAGATCGATTTCATTCGCGGTTCAATCGCGATGTGAATGAGCGAGTCGAGTCTCGTGGATCCGATGTCCGCGATCTGACAGGAAACGCGCATCTTGCTAAAGGTCGAGTCGACGAACGATTTGAAGAGCCCGCTGTTGTCAGTTTGACCTTTCATATAGCGCAAAATGAAAGCTCCTTCCTGACGTGAGGGCAGCGAATACTTCTCCGGATTGCCGTTGTAAAAGGCCTGCTTCGATGCCTTGATGAAACTCAATACCGACAATGGTTTCGACATGTGCGGGAGAGAATCCAGGAAGTCTTCAAACTCTTCGACCTTGGCCAGGTTTTTTACATCGAGTATCGGGCGTCTCTTTTTCGTGTGAAATTGTATCATCACCTCAAGCGGAAGGAAGCCACTGAAGTTTGCCTCGAAGAACGTGAGGTCTTTCTTTACCTGGCTTTGCTTGGGGACGTCATCCACCATATATGAAATCGACTTGAGCTGTGTTATTCCCAAGGCTGAGATGGCGGCAAGGAACAGTGCTCCCATATAAATCCAGGGGCGACGGCTATGCACCATTATGTCGACGTACTTCAGAAATGATCCCATCAGATGGAAGTCCAGATGGCGCAAATGCTTGGTGGACGGCACTGGCAGCCAATACAACACGCTTGGAATCATGACCAGACACACGAAGAAGAGCGCGAGGATGTTGATACCGGCCACAATCCCAAACTCCCGAAGGATTGTGATATCGGTAGCGAGCAGGGTGAGGAAGCCGATGGCCACCGTGAGATTGGTAAGGAACATGGCCAAACCCATCTTGCGCACGACTACGAGGATAGCCTGTGTCTTGTCCTTGGTGCGAATATATTCGAGGTGATATTTGTTGAGCAGGTAGATCGCATTCGTGACGCCAATCGTTACGATCACAGGCGGAATGAGACCACTCAGTAACGTGATCTTAAAGCCGAATAATTCCAGCGTGCCTAACGTCCATACCACGAGTATGCCAATGATGAGCATGGAAAACAACACCGCGCGGAACGAACGAAAGAACACAAACATGATCAGGCCTGTAACCAGTGCCGAGGCAATGAGGAAGATATTCATCTCGCGCTTGAGGGCCACGGCCACCACGGTTCGGATAAAAGGAAGGCCAGCGTAGTGAAGCTGTATGTGGGTCTTGTCTTCAAACTTCTTTCCTTCCGCAATCAGGGCATCGGCCATGGCCACCCGAAGGGCACTGTTCATCACTTCCTTCTTCACGGAAACCAGCATCATCGTGGCGCCGTTACGGGTGTTGATAAGTTGATCAGCATAGATCCTTTGATCGAGGGCTATGTGGAGCATGCTATCGAGTTCCGGTTGCGTGCGTATAGAATCGCTGAATACGTCAGAGAGATAGAACGTGGCTTTGGCGGTATCCTTCTGGATCATTTTCAACATCGGGAGCGACAGCACCTGAGTAACGCCATAGATCTTCCTTATGCCGTCGTTGAGTTCGCGCAAGGCATTGAAGTTCGCGAGCTCATAAACAGCGCTGTCCTTCAGTCCCACGGCAATCAGGTTCGCATCTTCACCAAACTGTGCTTTGAACTGCTCGTGGTAGATCATATCGGGGTCGTCAGGAGGGACGGTCCGTGCGAATTCGTAACTCATCTCCACTTTCGAGGCATAGTACCCCATCACAATCGTGATCGCGCCAATCACCAGGCTTAGCAGCATCCGGTAACGGATGATCCATTCGGCAATTCTATTCCACATAGGGCCAAAGCTAAGTAATTTTAAAGTTCCGGAAATGAAAGCTAGTCTGCAGGGCCGACGGGAAGAAGTCCAGACTCAAGGGGCACGGAGAAATTTGTTTTCGGCGGCTGTAGGACTAGGATTGGACCGCTTCGTTTCTGAAGTATAGCCGAAAGGTGGTGCCTTTACCCGTTGCACTTTCGATCTCGACCCGCCCACCCATGGCGAGCATTTGCGCCCGGACCAGAAAGAGCCCCAGCCCTTTGCCTTCTACGTGCGTATGAAATCTTTTGTACAGGTTGAACACGGAGTCTTTGTACTTGACAAGATCGATGCCTAACCCCTTGTCAGCAACCGTGATCACGACATGGTCGTCGGCGAGATACCCTTTAACAGAAATGATAGGTGCCATTTCCAGGTTCCGGTATTTGAGGGCGTTGCTCAAGAGATTGTAAAGGATACTTTCGACATACGGTGCTACACCGTACAACGTGGACGTTGCATGGAGGTCAATTTCAATGTTGGCCTTGCTCTCTTCTATTTCACTTTCGAGCGTCTTGAGGATGCGTTCCAATGATTGCGCGGGCGACACCGCCGAGAATTTTCCGTTATGTTTTTTGATGTCCAGGATGCTGCTCAAGTCCCGTACCACGCCATCCAGGTCATGCGTCGAGGCAACGATCTTGTCCAGGGCATCCTCGCGATCCCGTTCTTCGTTGCTTATCCCGATTAGGTTGGCAAGACCCAGTATGCGGGCCAACGGTGCCCGCAAATTGTGCGCAGCGATGAAGGCAAATTGTTCGAGTGAATTATTGTGTGAGATCAGCTCTTGATTCGCGACCCGCAGTTCCTGCGTTTGGCGTTCGATTTCTTGTTGCAGCGTAGCGTTCTTGGACTGGATCTCCAGATTCTGTTTCTCAATAAATTGATGTGCCCGCTGTACTTCCCTGTTTTGAAGGAACAACGCGTCGCGGTGCGTGGCGAGTTCTTCGGTTTGCGAAAGTATCTCTTCGTTTTGCCCGAGAATCTCTTGCGTACGTTCTGCCACATTCCGTTCGAGCACCTGGTTCTGCTCCGACAGAATCTTGTTCTTTTCTTCTTCGGTTTGTCGCAACAGCTCCAATACGCTGCTGGTTTTCATCGTGTAGTAGACGGTATAGAGCAAGGTCGGAAAACAGATCAAAAAGAGCAGGACCTGCAGCAACTGATTCCGCATCATGGCACTTTCCATTCGGCTTACGGCAAGGGTATCTGTCTCGTCGAGAAACGTATCGATTTGTGTTTCGCACGCCAGGTAAGCTGTCCACAGCCCGGCGCCGCGATCATCCTTGAACAGGTGCCGGAAGGTGGCGGTATCTCCGCGCGTCAACATTCCTTTCAATTTGAAGCAGAAGTCTGTGTAGGAGTCAACCGAATCCTTGAGCGCGTAGTACATGGGCGAACTGAAATGGACATTACCCAGTGCGGTTTCCAGGCTTTGATAGATGCTGTCCCGCCACACATAGGCGTTATCCATGGGAGTGGCAAATCTTTCTTCCCTGATCAGCGCATAACCCCGCAGACCAATATCGAGCGAGTGAATAATGACCTTACCAACCTGGTCATAATACATTCTTACTTTGGCAATTTCCGAGCGTGTTTGCCGGCTCTCTTTTAACGTGTTGTTGTTGTAGTTTGTCAAAAAGATATCGGCCAACAACAATCCTCCAATGAGGATCACCACGACATACAAAAAATTGTTACGAAACATAAAGTGGCAGAAATCCGGTAACTACAAAGTAGTCCTTTTTTCTTTTCGACCATATCACCCGTCGTCCAACGGTATCGCTACGCTTTTAATGCATACCAGCTGACGATAGACATCACGTTGGCCGCACCATCAAACGAAACAAGTGCCTGGGTAGGCCCAAGAATCTTGAATCACGTAACAACTTTAACTCAAAGTTTGTCCAATTCAAAGGCTAATGCCCTTGATTTTACGGAACAGTCCCAGGGCATGCCGGTCGGTAAGTCCAGAAACAAAATCGAGTATAAGGCGAAGCATTGTGTAAACTGATGTTCCCGGCTGATTGATAGACCCCCTGATATCAGGGGGTATGAGTTGTTGCAGGTTGTTGTACTTACCTGACTTTGTTTTCAGCAGCAAATGGTGTCCGGCTTGAGTAAACTCATGGAGCAGTCCTGGCAGAACTTCATGGCCCGCAGCTTCGATTTCCACCACTTGCCTCGCGCGGTAAATATGGTCAACGGATACTTTGATGATGTCTTTTAAGGCCGTCTTCGAGGGGCAGTGGTCGGCCAGGGCCTGGTCGAATGTTCCATTTAGGATAGCCTCCTCGTTGTCGAGGAACAGGGCAGAACATTCTTCCATCAGGTCACCGATGGCCAGTGCCCGCAGAAACCCGATTCGTTCAGCAAGGCTTGGTAGCTGATCGAGCTTGCCCAGCTTGCCCTTGGCCGAGGAGATGGCCGACTCGAAAAGCGATCGCGCTTCAGCATACGACACGAGTCCGAGATTGCATCCATCTTCAAGGTCGATAATGCTGTAACAGATATCATCGGCTGCTTCCACAAGGAAGGCGAGGGGATGGCGTACAGAGGCACCGTTGCCAAGCGGCAGCATCCCGGTTGCGCCAACAACTTCCTTGAATGCCGCTGTCTCTGTCTGATAGTAGCCAAATTTCTTCTGACTCCTTCGATTGGGATCGCGGGGAAGGAAATTGGCCGGTACAGGATACTTTGTGAATGCGCCAAGGGTGGCGAACGTGCACTTGAGGCCGTACTGATTCTTATTCAGGATTCGGAACCCCTGGGCATTTCCCTCGAACCGAATGAGGTCATGCCATTCGGCTTCGGTTACCTGGTTGCGAAAGGACTGTCCATAGGGATGGTGTACAAAAAAGTCGGACATAGCGGTTTCACCGGCGTGCCCGAATGGCGGATTTCCAAGATCGTGCGCCAATGCCCCGGCGGCCACGATAGCGCCAAAATCAAATAGGGAGCATTGGTCTGCGAGTGCGGGATGCCGTTGTATGATGACTTCGCCAACGCGTTTGCCCAACGATCGGCCTACACTCGAAACCTCCAGGCTATGCGTGAGTCGCGTGTGTACAAAGTCGTGCTCTGGCAGTGGATGAACCTGTGTCTTGTCCTGCAGGCGACGAAATGGTTGTGAAAAAATGATTCTATCGTAATCCTGCTCGAACGCGCTTCGCGAGGGCGCTCCGGTACTGTCTATGCGTTGGCCGAGACGAGCGCTGCTAAGCAGTCTGTCCCATGGCCTGGTGTCGGAAGATTGAGCCACTAGTACGTCATTGCAAAAATTCGAAACTAAGAATTATCTAAAACAGGGAAATAGTTCGCCGGGCAAAGATTACCGTCCAAAGGTGATCGGTTATTTTTGCTACGACGGACTAAATCTTTCTCAGCAAGTTGTTGATCGAGCAGGCTTCAACCAGCTGTGCCTTTACCGAGGATATTTTCACCCGTTCCTGCTTCATTGTGTCGCGGTCGCGTATGGTTACTGTGTCGTCGGTCAAGGTCTGGTGATCGATGGTGATGCAGTAAGGTGTACCGATGGCATCCTGCCTGCGATAACGCTTGCCGATCGCATCTTTCTCTTCGTAGAAGCAATTCAGGTCAAATTTGAGTTCATTCATAATAGCTTGGGCGCACTCGGGCAGCCCGTCCTTCTTCATGAGGGGGAGGATGGCCACTTTGTGCGGCGCCAGCGGCGCCGGGATTCTCAATACCACCCGCTCACTGCCATCTTCCAGCTTTTCTTCTGTGTAACTTTTCGACAGTATGGACAGGAACATGCGATCCAGTCCGACGGACGTCTCAACCACGTAAGGTATGTAGCTGCGATTCTCTTCGCTGTCGAAATACTGCAACTTCTTACCCGAATACTTCTCGTGATTCTTCAGGTCGAAGTCCGTGCGTGAATGAATACCCTCTAGTTCCTTGAAACCAATCGGGAAGTTGAATTGGATGTCGCATGCGGCGTTTGCATAGTGCGCCAGGTTCAGGTGGTCGTGGAAGCGGTAATTTTCTGCTCCCAGACCCAGAGTCTGATGCCAGCGCATGCGTTTTTCCTTCCAGAACTCGTACCACTTCATTTCTTCGCCGGGCTTGATGAAGAATTGCATCTCCATCTGCTCAAACTCGCGCATGCGGAAGATGAACTGACGGGCCACGATCTCGTTCCGAAACGCTTTGCCAATCTGTGCAATTCCGAAGGGGATCTTCATCCGGCCGGTTTTCTGCACGTTCAGGAAGTTCACAAAGATGCCCTGAGCGGTTTCCGGGCGCAGGTAAATCTTATTGGTATCTTCGGCGACGGAACCCATCTCCGTCGAAAACATCAGGTTGAACTGGCGTACGTCGGTCCAATTCTTCGTTCCCGAAATCGGGTCGCTAATTTCCAGGTCAACGATGAGCTGCTTCATGGCGGTCATGTCGGCCGAGCCCATTGCCTGCTTGAGGCGAACATTGGTTTCCTCGATTTTTTTCTGGTACTCGAGCGTGCGTGGGTTGGTTGAAATGAATTTGTCCCGATCAAAAGAGTCACCAAAGCGCCTGGCTGCCTTCTCGACCTCCTTTTCGATCTTTTCTTCCATTTTGGCGATGGCATCTTCAATGAGGACATCGGCCCGGTAGCGCTTCTTGGAATCTTTGTTGTCTAACATGGGATCGCTGAATGCATCTACGTGGCCGGAGGCTTTCCAGGTGGTAGGATGCATGAATATCGCCGCATCGATGCCCACAATGTTGTCGTGCAGAAGGGTCATAAACTTCCACCAATATTCTTTGATATTGTTCTTCAATTCAGCCCCTTGCTGGCCATAATCATAGACTGCACTAAGGCCATCGTAAATCTCGCTGGAGGGAAAAATGAAGCCATACTCCTTTGCGTGGGAGATCACGTTCTTGAACAGATTGTCTTCGGAAGTTGCCATAGACGGCAAAGATAATATTCGGGGGGGTAGGCGCAAGCGGCGCATAGTTGCATAGTTGGCGCAAGTCTCCCGCCGAAGGCCTGCTACTTCCACTGTCGCCTCGGAAGACTTGCGCCAACGGCTTAACTATCGCCACCTATCGTTAAAGCGGCAGCCTTATCGTAAAGGTCGAGCCAGCGGTGGGCTCGGAATCGAGATGGATAGAACCCGATAGTTTCATGATCGCTTCCTTAACGATGTAAAGACCCAGTCCGGAACCCTTTGACTTTTCATTGGCGCGGAAGAACATGTCGAAAACTTTGGTGTGATACTCCTTTGGGATACCCTGGCCGTTGTCTGCCACCTTCAGGCAGAAGATGTTGTCCGTAATATAATGCTCAACGAGGATGAACGGATCGTTCTTGTTGCTGTCCTGATACCGCATAGCATTCGAGATCAGGTTGCCGAGTACGACCTGAAGTCTTCCCCGGTCCACGTGTATGAATAGCTGTTCGGGGATATCGTTTCGAAATTGAATAGTTTCTGCTTCAGATGAAAACTTGAGACTCTCCCAAATATCGTCAATGAGGCAGCGCAGATAGACCTTTTCGCGTTTTACTTCCAGGCGATTGTTGCGCGAGTAGTCGGTGATATCGCGTATGAACCGATCCAAAGACATCACGCGATCACGCATCATGCCCAGGTATTTAACTACTTCTTCCGGTTCGCGACTTTTCTCCGTAATGTTGATGAGTCCCATGACCGACGAGAGCGGTGCCCTCAGGTCGTGCGAGGTGGAATAGACGAAGCGGTCCAACTCAGCATTGGTTTTCATAAGCAGGTCTGTGTTCTCCACGAGCTTTAACGCACTGTGTCGATTCAGCGCCACGAGCAGGTTTACTGACAGAATCGCGGCCGGCAGGGCAGCTGAAAAGTTAAGGATCATAAAATACACCAGCGTCTCCTCATCATAGCGTCGTTCTGGAAGCAGACTGTAGTCGACAAAATAGGAAAGAACGAAAAGGGTATACGTAAAGACCGCAAAAAGTATCGCGTGCAATCGCTGTTGATAACTCAAGATTGCAAAGGCTGCAATTGTGTTCACCAGGAAGAATATGAGAGCGCTTGAGTTGGGCGACTCACTGGAGGCTACGAGATAAAGTGCGCAGTTGACGGTTGTCAGCAAGCAATAGTGCCCGGTTTTGTGGTCGCCATGCCGATGATAGCATATAGTTAGGGCCAGTAACAGGATGGTGGCACCCAGCACCGGTACTTCAGACAGGTTGCCCGTAGGCAGGTCGTAAGCAATATAACCCAAGCATACCAGGATGTAGAGGAGCGCGAGTTTACCCGACACCATTACGCGCTTGTATTCCACGTATGAGTCGATGTATCGGGTTTTGCCAATAATCAAGTTCCGAATCGTAATCCCACTGTTCATGCCCGCATTCTCTGAGGACACAAAATGAATGTTTTACCAAGGTCTCTACCAGCGTATTTCCGATGGCAGACCATGCATGCAAGATTTTCGGACAAAATGCACCCGAAGTGAACATTTTCACTAAACTAGTACCCCCATTCGCGGGGATACTTACACACTGTGATGCAGAAATCATCAGTCAAAAGCCATTATTGTGTGACGCTTCACATACTATCGCCGTTGCGCGAGGAATCGGTTTGTGCGTTTGACGCTTCATCGGAATCGATAGAATCCAAAAAACATTACAGCGAGGGGAGCCCACCCATACATGGGGAAAGTGCCTCAGGGTGGTTACCATTGCATCTGAACGCGAATAGTGGCACTGCCCATGGGTAAACTCAGCGAAGCAGAGATCGTCCATTTGTTGATCCAACTCAGCGTCATGCTGCTCATGGGCCGACTGTTTGCCGAGGTGGCCCGGCATCTGAAGCAGCCTGCCGTGGTAGGGGAGATTTTGGCGGGTATTCTGCTGGGCCCCACCGTGCTCGGGATGTTGCAGCCAGAATGGTTTGAGGCCTTGTATCCTACCGGTACGGCTACTGGCATCGTGCTGACGGGTTTTGTGCAGGTAGCAGTGATCATGTTGTTGTTTGTCGCCGGGCTTGAAGTTGATCTCCACATCGTTTGGCAGCAGGGAAGACAGGCGTTGTTTACGAGTTTGTTTGGACTGATCATTCCCTTTGTCCTGGGTTTCATTTTTCCTTATCTGTTTCCGGCGTTTTTTGGTCATGCCGAAGGGAGTGGACAACTGATCTTCTCTTTGTTTATGGGGACCGCCATGTCGATAACGGCCTTGCCCGTGATCGTGCGCATACTTATGGACACCAACCTTTTCAAGTCTCGGATGGGCATGCTCGTTGTGGCATCGGCCATGGTCGACGATGTGATTGGATGGTTAACCTTTTCAGTCATTCTCGGACTCATCGGCAAGTCCGGTTCAACGTCTGTACTGACAACGGCGATCCTTACAATCGGCTATACTGTTGCCATGCTTACGCTGGGACGTGCTTCGCTGAACAAGGTGTTGCCCTGGGTGAATAACAAGCTCGCCTGGCCCGGCGGCATTCTTTCAGTTTCTCTCGCCTTGTGTTTTCTCGGCGCAGCGTTCACGGAGTACATCGGTATTCACGCCATCTTTGGCGCATTTATCATGGGTGTGGCACTGGGCGACTCCAACCATTTTTCGGAACGTGCCAAGGAGATCGTCTTTCAATTTATTAACAATGTGTTCGCGCCTTTGTTCTTTGTGTCAATAGGGCTGCGTGTGAACTTCATCGAGAATTTTGATTTGCTGCTTACGCTCAGCATCCTGGTGATCGCATTTGCCGGTAAAATCATTGGCAGCGGGCTGGGGACCCGACTCGGCGGATTCACCTGGCGCGAAAGCCTGGCGGCCGGTTTCGGCATGAATGCACGCGGCGCAATGGAAATTATCCTGGGCCTCGTGGCATTGGAAAATGGTTTGATTAATGAACGGGTGTTTGTGTCGCTGGTTATCATGGCACTGGTGACGAGCATGACGAGTGGACCGTTGATGAAGAGAGCACTGAAATTCAATTAGTAATCAGTAATTAGTAATTGCTGAGCCCCTTTCGGGGCATTAGCGTGCGTGTCGGTTGGTAATTGAATGTATTGGGCAAGGATGCGATTATTTCGCGAACTTAAAGGGGTCGGTAGGCCCCGTCCCAATTACTAATTACTGATTATTCATTACTAATTTTCTTCGCTCTCTCCCAATACACATCCATCTCTGCCAGACTCATCTCCCCCATCTTTTTTCCTTCCTTGGCGGAGGCAGTTTCCAGGTATTGAAAGCGTTTGATAAACTTCTTATTGGTGCGTTCGAGGGCTTCCTCGGGGTCGATTTGAATGAAGCGCGCATAGTTCACCAGGGAGAAGAGCAAATCACCAAATTCTTCCGTTGCCTTTTCGTGATTGATGGCTTCGTTGGCTGCAGCATTGAACTCGGCCTTAAACTCCTGCATTTCCTCTTCGACTTTCTGCCAAACCTGTTCCTTGTGCTCCCAGTCGAAACCGACTCCACGTGCCTTGTCCTGAATCCGGATAGCCTTTACCAACGCAGGCAACGTTCGTGGTACACCTTCCAACACCGACTTGTTGCCAGTCCTCAGTTTGATCTTTTCCCAGTTTGATTTTACAGTGGCTTCGTCGTGGGCCTCCACATCGCCATAAATGTGAGGATGTCGTTCGATGAGTTTCTCGCAGATACCGTTCAGCACGTCGGTCAAATTAAAGGCGTTTTTTTCTGATCCGATACGTGCGTAGAAGACCAGGTGAAGCATCAGATCACCCAGTTCCTTTTTTACTTCCACGAGGTCACCATCAAGGATGGAATCGGAAAGCTCGTAAGTTTCCTCAATCGTTAAATGGCGAAGGGTTTCCATCGTTTGCTTCTTATCCCACGGACAGTTTTCCCGCAACTCATCCATGATTGTCAAAAGTCTATCGAACGCATCGAGTTTCGATTGGCGATCCGGGTCCTGTGTCACGGGTGGTCGTTTCATAGCTTGCGTGTTAAGCGAACCTTGCAAACATCGCCAATCATTCGCCTGAAATTCATGGAATGAATTAATTTTTTCAGACATCCCTTCGTTCCTCTGCGGTTCGCTTTTTAGAGGGCGTGGACAATGATTTCGGGCGCGTGTACGGCAACTGTTCGCTCAAGCACGGAACGGTACCGGAAAACTTTATTCCCCGTTTTCATGCGCACGGCCTGTTTGGTCCGGAGCATTTTTGCTGCCGGCGATTATTATGCCTAATTTTGACGTCATTTTTGTAACATCAAGAGCTGTGTCGTTAATCAAATCTATCTCTGGAATACGCGGTACAATCGGCGGGAAGACGGGCGAGAACCTCACCCCGGTCGATGTCGTGAAGTTTGCTGCCGCCTACGGAACCTGGATCAAGAAGAAATCCGGGCCAACCAGAATTGTGATCGGACGCGACGCGCGCCCGTCTGGTGAAATGGTGAACACGCTGGTAACGGCGACCTTGCAAGGACTGGGTATAGACGTGATCGACCTGGGATTGTCTACAACGCCGACCGTTGAAATAGCCATTCCAATGGAGAACGCCGCAGGGGGAATTGTCATTACAGCCAGTCACAATCCTGTACAGTGGAATGCCCTGAAATTACTCAACGAGAAAGGTGAGTTTATTTCCGCCAAAGACGGTGAGGAGATGTTGAAGATCGCGGAAAAGGAATCATTCGACTTTGCGCAGGTCGGCAAGTTAGGTACGTACGAAAAGAATGACACGTACATTGAGAAACATATTGATGAAATACTGAAGCTTCCTTTGGTGGACGCAGAAGCGATTCGCGCGAAAGGCTTCAATGTGGTGGTGGATGCGGTTAATTCTTCGGGTGGCATCGCGGTGCCCGCCTTGCTCAGGAGATTGGGTGTCAAAGTGAAGGAGTTGTATTGCACACCGACGGGACATTTTCCGCACAATCCGGAGCCACTGCCTGAACACCTCACTGACATTTGTCGTGAGCTGACCAAAGGCAAATATGATCTGGGCATTGTAGTCGATCCGGACGTTGACCGGCTGGCATTCGTTTCGGAAGATGGCACTCCGTTTGGCGAAGAGTACACGCTGGTGGCCGTCGCTGATTATGTACTAAATGCCAGCAAGCAAAAGAATGGTAACACTGTATCCAACCTTTCGTCTACACGCGCCCTAAGAGACGTGACCGAAAAGGCCGGCGGAAAATATTTTGCTGCCCCGGTAGGGGAAGTGAACGTGGTGGAGGCTATGAAAGCGAACAATGCCATTATCGGTGGTGAGGGAAATGGCGGCGTGATCTATCCCGAGTTGCACTATGGCCGCGACGCCTTAGTAGGGATTGCGTTGTTCTTAACGCACCTGGCCAAGACTGGCCTCCAGACATCGCGACTGCGTGCCAGGTATCCCAACTATATCATCTCGAAGAATAAGATCGAGTTGACACCGACCATTAATGTTGACGCCGTCCTCGATCAGGTGAAAGAGAAATACAAGAAGCAACCCATCAACACGGCCGATGGTGTAAAGATTGAATTTGATTCCGAATGGGTACATCTGCGCAAGTCTAATACAGAACCCATCATTCGAATTTACGCAGAGGCCGACCTTGAAGTCAAAGCGGAAGCCCTTGCCAAGAAGATCATTGCCGACATCAAGGAAATCATTACGGAGAAAGTTGTATAGAGAGTAAGAGGTATGCGGGTATATTTTGACAATGCGGCGACCACGCCGCTCGATCCGGAAGTATTTGAGGCGATGAAGCCTTACTTGTTGGAAGACTTCGGAAATCCATCGTCGACGCATGCGCATGGCCGAAAAGTGCGCTCGGCCCTTGAATCTGCCCGGAAAAAAATGGCTGAATTGCTGCATTGTACACCAGGGGAGATCATTTTCACCTCGGGCGGAACAGAAGCAGACAATACGATCCTCAACGGCGCGATCGACACCTATGGAATTAAGACGGTGATCTCTTCGCCCCTTGAGCACCACGCTGTGGAACAAACGTTACACCGGCTCTCGGCCCGCAACAAGATTCATCTCCTTCACGTGAAGCTCGATGAAAAGGGCCACGTGGATTACGAACACCTGGAATCGTTGCTGCGCAAGCATGAGAACACGCTGGTATCCTTAATGCACGCCAACAATGAGATCGGCAACCTGCTCGACATCCAGCGTGTAGCCGACATGGCTAACGCCTATGGTGCGTATTTCCATTCAGACACTGTTCAAACGATTGGTCACTATCGCCACGACCTGACGCGGCTGAAGGTACATGGCCTTGCTGCTGCGGCACACAAATTTCATGGCCCCAAGGGCGTCGGGTTTATGTTCATCAGAAAGGATAAAAAACTGCAGCCCTTAGTACATGGCGGCGCGCAGGAGCGCAACATGCGTGGAGGGACAGAGAACGTTTACGGTATCATTGGCCTGGCTAAGGCATTGGAGATTGCCTATCGCGACATGGAAGAACACGTCCGCGTCGTAGGCGGTCTCAAACAATACATGATTGAAAAGCTGCGTGAACAGATTCCCGGTATAGATTTTCATGGAGACTCGGCGCATCCGGACCGAAGTCTGTACACGGTGTTGAATGTGTGCCTGCCTGAATCGGACGATAACGACATGATTTTGTTCAACCTGGACTTGCAGGGCATATCGGTGTCAGGCGGCAGTGCATGCTCCAGTGGTGCCGTTAGTGGATCGCATGTTTTGGCCACTTTGTATCCGGGCTCCAAGCGCGGTGCCGTGCGCTTCTCATTCAGCAAGTACAACACGCGCGAAGAGATCGACTACGCGGTGGGAAAGCTTGTCGAACTTAGCAAAGTGAGTCAGGAGTCCTGAGAGCGGTTCTCCTTTATAATACCCATCTTTTTCATGAGGAATGTGGCATTCATGTTCTGAGCCAGTCCAGGCTTAAGCTTGTAATCAAAGAAAAGCTGATCATTTTCAATGGAAGCCTCGAAGCAGTAATTGTGGACAGATGACGGATGTTGCTCGCTGAGGGCGCCCATTGCCAGGTCATGCGTAGCCACGACACCCAGGCAGGGATGTTCCAGCAACTGTTGCACGAGCGCGATTGAACCTTTTTGCTTGTCGGTTGAGTTAGTGCCTTTCAAAATCTCGTCTAGCAGGATGAAAAGTGGCTTGCCTTCGCGCAGCTCATCCATAATTGACTTGAGACGGTTCAACTCGGCATAGAAATACGATTCGTGATCCTTCAACGAATCGGCTGTACGCATACCCGAGCGCAACGGTATGACTGGACAACGGAAGCCCGCCGCATACACGGGCGATCCAGCAAGTGCCAACACCAGGTTCACACCGAGGGACCGCAGGAAGGTGCTTTTGCCCGCCATATTTGCGCCGGTAATGATCAGTACTGATGGTGCCGGTCCGATAGTTACCGAATTGGGGACACATCCCGATGGATCGAGCAAGGGGTGACCCATATCCTCGGCCCGGATTGCCCACTCCTCGTGAATTACCGGGAACTGGCAATGCGGATGATTGTAAGCAAAATTGGCAACACTGCTCAGCACTTCCGCCTGTGAAATTGCATCCAGCCACAACGGCAATCGTACTCCGTTGTCCACTTTCCACTTTTCCAGCCGGTACACGCATCGCAGGTCGTACAGGAACAGGCTGTTTACAAAAACGGCTGTGAGAAAATTCAGGCGGGCATTGAGCTGGCCCACAAGCGCAACCAGTAAGTTGACGTTAGAGCCTGCATCGAGGGCACGGGAAACCAGTTCCTTCAGCACGGTGCTCTCAAACTGATCATCGCGCGCTGCATCATTATGACTGGCGTCTGAATGCCTGGGCCGTGAATGGCTGCGATGACTTTTATCGTGCCGGCCGCCCTTTCTAATGATCGCCAACATGTAAGCATATTTTTCCAGGATGTCTTTTTTGCGGCTGATGTAATCATGGAACACGTTGATTTGCTTACTGAAACGGCCCCAGATAATCCACTGTACAAGCACCAGTGTATAAGGGATCACCTGCGGGATGACTTCGATGAAGTATAGAATCCACGCTGAAATCGTGAGCACAGGTAATAGCCAAAGCAGCACGGAGATGATCGGCTTCCCATAGGCGATCGATTCTGTTTTAAGCCAGGCCAGCAATTGTTGCCGGTCATCGGGTTGTTCGTTGATTTCAAGTCCGGATGCGGCCAGGTCCTGACGGAGATCAACGTTCGTGGCCAATTCTTTTGCGGCCTGCTGGAACTCCAGTATAATGCCCGCTGTTTGAAGCGGCTGACTCAACAGACGGGCCAGGGATTGGCGTCCATCGTGTGTGTTGCAGCGGTTGATCAATTGATAGACGGAGCCTTCACCGAAGATGTCGAGGTCGTGTGTATAAGGATGATGAGGGTCCATGAACTCGGCGCCTGTATGTAGTTTCGTGCGGTCTCCTCGTAGAGAGTCACCTTCCGCTGCATTGATGGTGATCAGATTTTCGAGGTGGACCTTTCGAACGAAGAGCCTGGTATGAATCAGTACGAAGGCGATGAACGCCGCTATGAGCGGAAGCAGTGCGTAGAATAACCCGTGAAAGGTGAAGGCACCATAGAGACAAGCGAGGAATACTATCGCAGTGGCTATGCGCAAATTGGAAATTGTGTTGATTTTCGCTTTTATCCCGGTAAGGTCTCGTGAGAAGTGTTCTCGCCTGTCGCGATAGAAAGCCCATAGCACATCGTTACCTGCGCTCGCGTCTTGCCTGCTCATGCTACACGAGCCTGGTTGGCGGCTACCTTTTCAACGCAGCCCATGATTGCCTCAAGTCCGCGGGCATCTTGGTCATTAAAATCATTGAGCCGATCGCTATCGACGTCCAGCACCAGGAATACTTTGCCGTTGAGAAACCCCGGCACAACAATTTCCGATTTGGAGGCGCTGCTACAGGCGATGTGGCCCGGGAACTGATCCACGTCGGGCACAAGTATGGTTTTTCCTTCCTTCCAGGTCGTGCCACACACGCCTTTTCCGTAGTCAATGCGCGTGCACGCCAATGGACCCTGGAATGGACCTAGTACAAGTTGTTCATTCTTCACAACGTAGAAACCTACCCAGAAAAAATCAAAGGTTTGTTTCAATGCTGCACAAACATTGGCCAGGTTCGCAATTAGGTCTGGCTCATCTTCCGTCAAGGCTTTAATCTGTGGTATGAGCGTGTCGTATTTCGATTTTTTATCGGAAGTGGAGGCAATGATGAGTTCTTCTGCCATGTCGATGCGGGTAAATCAAGAATTTCAGTTTGCAATGATGCGATTATATGGGGAAGAACACAAAACGTGAGAAGACAGTTTCCGGGCGGAAAAGGGGCAAAAGAGGTTCCTGCCTCTGTCTCCTTTCTTTCCTCTATCCAGGGTACATCGTTACCAATCGATCACTCCCGATATCAATTTCCGTGGATTGACCAACCGGTCGCGGCGCCGGGAGACCCTTGCCGAATCGTATGGGGGCGACGAACATGCGCACTTCGTCCCACAGGCCCTGTGAAACAAATCCATCCAGCGTTATTGGTCCACCTTCAACAATGAGCGACTGAATCTTGCGCCGGTGCAAGTCTGCCAGAACGCCTTTGATGAAATCATTTTCGTCAATCTTCACACACGTTTCACGGGTCCGGGTTTCACCCATCGTGCGGTTGTATCGGATCGTGGGGGCGGTGCCGTCGAAGAGCCGCAGGGTAGGCGGCAGTGTCATGTTCTTGTCAATCACGACACGGGTAGGATTGCGGCCCGTCCAATCGCGCACGGTAAGTTGAGGATCGTCGTGCAGCGCGGTGTGCGTTCCTATGAGAATGGCGTCTTCTTCCGTGCGCCATTTATGAGTTACCTGTCGCGAGTAAATATTGCTGATCCATTTCGAATCGTTGTTTTCACGCGCCATGAATCCGTCTGCGGTTTGAGCCCACTTCAGGATGATATAGGGACGTTGCTTCTGAATCATCGTAAAAAATCGGCAGTTGAGAACCAGGCCTTCGCGCTGCATGAGGCCAATAGATACATCAATACCCGCAGCGCGGAGCTTCTCAATGCCTTTGCCGGCAACGAGAGGATTTGGGTCCACATTCGATATCACTACCCGCTTCACCCCAACGCGTACGAGCATGTCTGCGCATGGCGGCGTTTTACCGAAGTGGGCGCATGGTTCAAGCGTAACGTAAAGGGTGCAGCTTCTCAACAGTTGCTGATCGTTTACGCTCTGAACGGCATTCACTTCTGCATGAGGCTCGCCGTACCGTTGGTGCCACCCCTCGCCGATAATATTTCCTTCGTATACGATCACACATCCGACCAGTGGATTCGGACTAACCGATCCGCGGCCGCGACCCGCAAGCTCCATTGCCCGGCGCATAAAAAAAAGATCGTGAGATTGATCGTGGGTGACCATTGCTTATACTTGTAAGTTGGTTAGTACGTCATTGCAAAAAAATGGTTATCGCAGGCGAATTTATACTATTATTTTTGCTACGACGTACGAGTACGTCATGGCAAAAAAAATCGAAGTAGGTAAATAGTTTGTCGCGGGCTTACAGGGTCTGCCTGCGTAATCATTTGCCGGTTACTTCGGTGTGATGGCCAGTATAGCTGCAAAGATTGACAAGCTATGAAGAATTCCAAATCACTCTTTCTGGATGTGATCGGTTGGATCAGTTTGAAGGAAAGCGAATCGGAGGTGCGGGCTATCGCTACACACCTCATCGAATCGATCTGCGGATTAACTTCTGCCGATATGATGGCGGGTAAGCCAGTAAGTGCGTCCGATGAAGCAAAATTGCAAGAAGCAGTAGCACGTATCAATCGTTTTGAGCCGTTGCAATACATTCTGAACGAGGTTTATTTCTTCGGCCGAAAATTCTATGTGGATCCGGCAGTGCTTATTCCAAGACCGGAGACGGAACAGCTTGTGGCACTGATCATCGATCGCGCAGATAAAAAGTCACGGTCACAAAGAATATTTGATGTAGCCACAGGTAGTGGTTGCCTTGCGATCTCTCTGGACCTGGAGTTATCCCCTTTGGAGACGTGGGGCACCGACATAAGTGAAGCGGCATTGGTAGTTGCTCGTCGTAATGCGGCGTTGCTGGGCAGCCGCACGAACCTGGTGTTGCACGATGTGCTGACCGGAGAGTTGCCTGTTAACGAGGTGGCAATCGTCGCGAGCAATCCACCGTACATTGCCGAGCGGGAAAAGGAAACGATGGAGCGCAATGTTCTGGATCACGAGCCGCACCTGGCGCTGTTTGTTCCGGATAGCAATCCCCTCGTATTCTATGATGCGTTGTCCGCCAACAGTCAGAAGGTCTTGGTGCCGGGTGGCCTTCTGGCCGTGGAAATCAACGAACGGTTCGGCAAAGAGGTTGCTACGCTGATGACGGAGGCAGGATTGCAACGCGTTGAACTGGTGAAGGATCTTGCCGGAAAGGATAGGTTTGTGTTTGCTCGAAAAGGAACTTGAGGTAGCTGACTGAGGCACAACAGGCTTCAGTTGGAGAGAAAGATTATAATTGGGGAAAGTAACGAAATCATTATCTGTATGAAATCGACATCCGTGGCATTTATAGGATCGGGAAATCTTGCGTGGCACCTGGCGGCGGCGTTAGACAATACCGAGTACGCTGTACGCGAAGTATTTAGCAGGAATCCGGCGCATGCTGAACAACTTGTCGAGCGGCTGTATGAAGCCGAGGTGAAGGCGACGCTGGATTTTTCGACGAGCACATGTGGCATCTTTATCCTGGCTGTCTCGGACGACGCCTTGCAGGATGTCGTGCGTGAAATTGTGCTACCGGAGGAATGTGTGCTCCTTCATACATCGGGCAGTCAGCCGCTTGAGGTGCTGCGGTATGCCGCCACCCCGAGAATTGGGGTGTTGTATCCTCTACAAACGTTTACCCGCCATGTCCCGGTAGATTTGAGTGAAGTGCCGTTGTTCGTGGAGACGGCGAATCCGGATACCGCAGAAGTGGTAATGGCGGTAGCCCATGCGCTGAGCGACAACGTGGTGAAGATCACCACGCCCGAGCGTCTGGCTTTGCACGTGGCAGCTGTTTTTGCTTCAAACTTTACGAACCATATGCTGTTTCTTGCGCAGGAGATCATGAAGGAAAACAGCCTGAGCTACGATTGGTTAAAGCCGTTGATAGCCACGACGATTTCTAAAAGCCTCCAGGTAGGTCCTGAGAATGCGCAATCCGGCCCAGCCCGCCGGGGTGACTTCGAGACCCTGGACCGTCACATGGATCTGTTGAAGAATGACGAGGCAACGACCGAGTTATATCGCGTAATTAGCCAGGATATCGTGGACAGGCACAGCAATAGTATTTAGTATTTAGTCGATAGTCCTGGGTTTGGTCTTTAGTACTGGTAGTAATGAGATAGCGCAGTTGCAAGACTAAGAACTTTTAATACTATAGACCAAACTCAGGACTAAATACTAAATACTAAATACTAGAGACTCCCTTAATTGTCTATGTCGAGGATTTCGAGGAGTTTATCAGTGAGCGCATAGACATCCCGTGGCGAGTTGCAGAGAATCACGATTAAGACCTTCTTTTGAGGGATTGAAACGTAGTTGGCGATGAAGCCTCCCTGCGTTCCGGTATGGCCCACGATCTTGCTGCCATCTGCTGTTCGCCCTACAAACCACGACCATCCGATAAACGGTTGCATTACGCCGTCGTAAACCTGGGGTGAAAACCACGACCAGTTGGCGTCGAACGGACGTGTACCCTTCCAGTTGTCGAATCGCTTGGCTGTGCGCGAATCTTCCACGCGTTCCAAGGGAATAAATGTCCCCGTTTGAAGGGCCTTTTCATATTTTGC
This sequence comes from Chryseolinea sp., assembly GCA_035489615.1. GTDB lineage: Bacteria > Bacteroidota > Bacteroidia > Cytophagales > Cyclobacteriaceae > Chryseolinea. The sequence goes on along the minus strand of DATHKA010000155.1, from coordinate 1,772 downwards.
CAATTCTTCAACCGAGCTCCAAACGCCGCCATTGCCGGCGGCCGCGAACGTCGGTTCTTCACCATAATCATCTTCCACCCATTCCCCCTTATTTTTCACATACCCATGGCTTACGCCTTCCGTCGGATGAGCGCCGTCGGTAATGGTACTCGCCTCCATGTGAGAAGGTCGAAAGATGTTGTCTTCAACAAACTTTTGCCATTTGACGCCGCTGGCTTGTTCAACAATCAACGCCAGCCCATTAAAAGCGGGATTCGAATATTCAAACTCCGAGCCCGGCTCGAACAGCAACGAGTCAGCCATCATGACGGGTGCCCAATTTTCCGGGTCTTTGGCTGTAAGGTAGAATGAGGTGTCGGCTGCAACGTTACGGATATCCGGAAGGCCTGAAGTGTGGGTAAGCAAATGCTTTATCTTGACCTGCTGCGCGATTGATTTGTTCTTAAACGTCGGAAAATACCTGAAGATACTGTCGTCTAGGGAGAGCTTGCCTTGTTCGTGCAGGAGCACAATGGAATTGGCGACGAAGGTTTTGCTGATGGATCCCAGGTTGAACAGGGTGTTGGTTGTGACCGGTTCCTTGGTGGTCATGTTAGCCAGACCGTATCCTTTTGAAAAGATCACGGAGTCCCCGCTGATGAGAAGAACGGCCCCACCGGGCTCCTCGGCGCGAAATTGCTCGCTAAAGTACTGATCGAGCGCCTGAGCCATGGGTGAGTCGCCACTGCCGCGAGGGTTACATTGGCTGGTCAGTATCATTAACAGGACACTAGTCGCGGATGCGCAGGAGTGTTTTAAACATCGAAAATGGCACAGCATGTTGGCGGGTCTCAATCCGTAAGTTCAATATTTTTTTGCTTTGCGGGAAGCGTTAACTTCGGGCATTTCAAACAGAATTTATGTCACTGAATATCACGCACAGACCGCGCAGGAACAGAAAGAGTGAAGGCATCCGGGCGATGGTGGAGGAGACGCGGGTAACAACCGACGACCTCATCTTCCCGTTGTTCCTGATTGAAGGAGTGAAAAAGCAGACGGAAGTTGGTTCGATGCCCGGAATTTTCCGGCTGTCCGTCGATTTAATGTTGAAAGAGATTGAAGAATGTCTCAAGCTTGGCATACGTGTTTTCGATGTTTTCCCGGCGGTAGAAGACCATTGGAAAGACCAGCACGCCACGCGCAGCTTCGATTCAGAATTTTTTTACCTGCGGGCACTGCGGGAAATCAAAAAGCAGTTTCCGGAGGCAACGATCATGACCGATGTAGCCATGGATCCCTACAGTTCTGATGGGCACGATGGTTTGGTGCGCGACGGCAAGATCGTGAATGATGAGACGTTGGAGATCCTGGGGAAAATGGCGCTCGCCCAGGCATCGACTGGAGTTGACATTCTGGGGCCTTCGGACATGATGGACGGGCGAGTGGGATACATCCGAAGCTTGTTGGATAAGAATGGATTTACAGAAGTATCGATCATGAGTTATACGGCCAAGTATGCGAGCGGATTTTACAGCCCCTTCCGGGACGCCCTCGATTCGGCCCCGAAGTTCGGTGACAAGAAGACGTACCAGATGAATCCCGCGAACCGTCGTGAGGCGCTGGTCGAGGCGGCATTGGACGAAGCGGAGGGAGCGGACTTCCTGATGGTAAAACCAGCGCTGGCATACCTGGACATTATTCGTCTGTTGCGCGACAACAGTCATTTGCCAATCGCGGCTTATAACGTGAGCGGTGAATACTCCATGATAAAGGCAGCGGCCTTAAGGGGCTGG
>DATHKA010000154.1:0-11333 GCA_035489615.1 Chryseolinea sp. | reverse complement strand
AGGTGAAAAGCTCGTTCAGTCTGCCGTGCCCAGTGTTGACCAGGCATTGCAGGGAAGAATGTCGGGTGTTTACGTGACCTCCAACTCGGGCGAGCCCGGCGGTGGACTATCGATGCGCGTTCGTGGTATTGGCGGTCTGGGCGTGAGTGAGCCCCTGTACGTAATCGACGGCGTGATCATCACGTACAGTGCTTCATCGAGCTATGGTTACCGCGAATCGGCGAATAACCCCCTGGCTACCCTAAACATGTCGGACATAGAGACAATCAGCGTACTGAAGGACGCTTCCGCTTCAGCCATCTATGGTGCACGCGCCGGCAATGGTGTCGTGATCATTACGACCAAGCGTGGCAAGACTGGCGCTCCCAAGTTGAACTTTGAGAGCTACGTCGGGGTGCAAAAAGTTGCCAAGAAGCTCGATGTCATGAATGCATCAGAGTACGCAGCGTTCAGCAACGATGCCAGAAGTGCCGCAGGACTGGCAACGAACGCAAAATTTGCTAACCCATCATCACTCGGTGAAGGCACCGATTGGCAGGATGCCATCTTCAGGTCGGCACCCATGCAAAATTATCAGCTCTCGTTGTCGGGTGGAAGTGAGAACAACCAATACTATATCTCTGCGGGCTACATGAAGCAGGATGGTATCATCATTGGCTCTACGTTCGATCGCTATTCCCTGAAGCTTAACCTCGACAACAAAGTGACCAACTGGTTGAAGATAAGGAACAGCCTGACGCTTAGCCGATCGTATAACCAATCACTTACGAACAATAATGGCGACCGATATGCGGGAATTGTAGCACAGGCACTCAGAAGATCGCCTACGCTGGATGTATACAATGGCGACGGTAGCTGGGCTGGCCCCGATGCTTCGGACACGCCTTTCGTGGGTTTGATCAACAACCCCGTGATGTTGGCCACCTTGAATTACGAACCTAATGAACGTATTCGCGCATTGGAGAACCTCAGCGCGGAAGTCACGCTTCATAAGACACTGACTTTCCAAACGAGCCTGGGAGTTGACTACATCCTGACCAATTACGATAAGTTCAAGTCGACTTTTGTCGAGGGCACGCTCAGCAACGCGAAAGCAGAAGCCACTTCAACAAAGAGTACGCTGGCAAATCTGCTGGCCGAAAATACCCTCACGTATAAAAATACTTTTCGCGGACAGCACGCACTCGAAGTGCTGGCGGGTTATACGGCGCAGCTGTCCACCAGTGAGTACGTATCGGCACTTTCGTTCTTTCACCTCACCAATGAGCTGAAGACCATCGATGCGGGTCAGCCCGATCCAACACGACTCGCGAGTGGCGGTACCAGCCAAACCAGTTACGTATCGTTGCTGGGTCGTGTAAACTATTCTTTTAAGGATAGGTATTTGTTGACCGCGAATATTCGCCGCGATGGTTCTTCCGTATTCACATCGGCTAACAAATACGCAGTATTCCCTTCGTTCTCTGCCGGCTGGCGGATATCGGAAGAGAATTTCATGAAGAGCAATAATTTCATTGACGACCTGAAGCTTCGCGCCAGCTGGGGACAGGTGGGTATTGATGGAAGCCTGGGAATAGGTACAGAATACTCCACCATTGCGTCCGGGTACAAATACAACTTCGGTCACACGGTCGTGAACGGCATGATGGGCAACCGCGTGGCGAATCCGAGTCTCAAGTGGGAAACCGTTACGCAATCCGATGTGGGCATTGATGTTGGCCTGTTCGACAATCGATTGAGTGTGACGGCAGATTACTTCGTAAAACGCTACGAGAACATGATCACGAAAAAAGCTCTTCCCATTTATGCAGGGATGGTAAGCGACGCCTGGTACGAGGACGTCATCAGCCAGCCGATCAATAGCGCGACCGTTGAGAACAAAGGACTAGAACTCGCCGTGAGTTATCAAAACAGGACTTCCGGAGGATTTGCCTATAGCATCGGCGCGAATATGACGACGTTTAAGAATAGCGTGATAAAACTGGAGGAAGACATTATCGGTGGCGGCGTGGGCAACACTGACCCCGGCAACCTGACGCGGACCAAACAGGGCCGCTCGATTGGAGAGTTCTACGGATTTGTAACGGATGGAATCTTTCATACACAGGCCGAAGTAGATGCAGCGAACGCACTTTCGCCCGAGGCAGGTGTTTACTACCAGAGTGTTGGCACAGCGCCCGGCGACATCCGGTACAAAGACCTCGATGGTAACAACACCATCACGGATGCTGACCGCGCGTATCTAGGCAGCCCGTTGCCGGATTTGTCCTATGGGTTCAGCGGCAACTTCGAGTATAAGGGATTTAATCTCGACATCCTGTTTCAGGGCGTGCACGGAAACATGATTATGAATGTGAACCGTTACGTTCTTGAATCCAGCACGGATGGTGAAAACAAAGCGATCGGAATGGTGAACCGCTGGACGGAGACGAATCCGGACAGCAATTTCCCACGCGCCATCGCCACTGATCCCAACAACAACGACCGCGCTTCTGATCGTTACCTGGAAGATGGCGCTTATCTCAGGTTAAAGAATATTCAGCTGGGCTACACGCTGCCCAAGGCGATCACACAGAAGCTTCGGCTTTCAAACGTCAAGGTGTATCTCGCCGCGCAGAATCTTTGGACCGTTACCAACTATTCCGGATACAACCCCGACATCGGAACGGCCACGCAGAACAATACCAGCTACGGCATTGATAACACGATCTATCCCAACAGCATTACCTTCCTCGGTGGACTCAACATCGGATTGTAAGCACAACGCAATAAGACTATGAAAAGAATATATCTGATCGCATCCGCCATACTTCTCTTCACCACCAGGTGCAGCGATGACTTTCTGGTACGCGCGCCGCAGAACCAGATCACCACCGAAAGCTTCTGGAAGACCGACCAGGATGCCATCCTCGCCGTGAATTCAATCTATGACGCCTTGCAGACGGACATGGGATACCGCCTGGGCGGATTTATGTTTGGAGACATTCCCGGCGACGACATGGCCTGCTTCGACGGAGAGTGGTTTGTTGCTCACGATAACTTTACCGTCAATTCCGGGAACTTGCAAGTGAAACGCGCGTGGCGCGCCTGGTGGGCTGGTGTCGCGCGCGCCAATGTTGTGCTCAACAGAGTGCCACCAATAGAGATGGATGAAACCCTGAAGCAGCGCCTGCTGGGTGAGGCGAAGTTCTTGCGCGGGGTATCGTACTTCAACATCGTCACCATTTGGGGCGATGCGCCGTTGATGGACCATGAAATGAATAACGAAGAGATTTTCGCAGTGACCCGCCAGCCGCAGGCAGAAATCTGGGCACAGGTGGAGCAGGATTTTCTGGACGCTGAAGCACTTCCGACCTCCATTCCGGGCGAGGAGGGGCGTGCTACGAAGGGTGCGGCAAAGGCATTTCTCAGCCGCACGTATCTGTATCAAGGCAAGTACCAGCAAGCCGCCGATAAGGCGAAAGAGGTGATCGACATGGGTGTGTACGCGCTGCACGATGAATACATCAAGAACTATCAAACACAACACGAGAATGGTGTTGAGTCTGTGTTTGAAGTGCAGTTCGTAGCGGGTACCGGGGGATGGGGTAACAACGAAGGAAACTGGGTTCCTTCTTATAGTGGACCATCAGGTAGCTCATACGTTGCATCCGGTGCGTGGGGCATAGTGGTCCCTTCCGCTAGTTCGAAAAATATTTACGAAGCCAACGACAAGCGGAGGGCGGTGAACTTGTTTGAGGAGGGATCCGTCTACAATAACATACCCTACGATCCGAAATGGAGTCAGACGGGACTGAGTTTGGCAAAGTATATCGTTGGCGACCTTCCCGTGATCACGGAAGGGGCAATCGACGCAGAGCGGAACATGCCCATTATCCGTTATGCCGAAGTGCTGCTCATCTATGCGGAAGCGCTTAACGAGCTCAATCAGACAGCGACGGCAGAACTTTATCTTAATCAGGTACGTCATCGCGCAGGGTTGGATGATCTCTCAGGTCTTAGCCAGGACGCGTTCCGCCAAGCGATCATGCAGGAGCGAAGAGTTGAATTCTTTGGCGAAGGACATCGTTTCTTTGACCTCCGGCGTTGGGGCAAGCTGAAGGAATATGTTCACGACATCGCGAACAAGGAAAACTATATAGAGCCGAAGAACCTGTACTTTCCGATCCCCCAGGACGAGCGGGATCTGAATCCAGGGCTGGCACAAAACACGGGTTATTAATTTGGGGATGACAGATTGAGTCGCGCGAAGTGGAAGTGATGAACTTCCCTTCGCGCCCTCATTCATTTTTTTAAGCCGTGCCGGATAATGTTGTGTGCGATCGGATTCACCGATTAGTACTTTCCCCTGAGCATGGCGAATCCAATCCACATCGCCCAGACAATCGCGAAGAGTAAGTAAATGTTTAGGCCGAAGTCGGCCAAACCAGGCGCACCGATCGCCTCTCCCAGGCCGTCCAGCATACACGCTATTGCCAGTACGATGGTGGTAATTTTTAGGGCGCGACCGTTAACGGTAAACATTCCCAAGCCCAGCCACCATACACCGGCCAGCCATACTTCGAGTGTGTTCCAAATACCTTTAACGACCAGGTCATTCGAAAATAGAAACGCGGCCTTGTAGATGTCCTTGGTATCTGCGGCGGCAGTCCGGTAATTCACCATGAGCGCGGGCCATGCTGACGCCAGCGCCGCAGCGCCTATTGCGCCGATGATCACATAGGCAAATCCTGAGGCAGAGATCAAGGAAGCCCATGGTGTGACCGTTTCCATCCTGCGGTGTGCGTAGCATATTACCGGCAACAACAGGAGATAGTAACCGAACATATCCAGCAGCATGAACCACTTGATCAATACGGGCGTGGCTCCTGCCATATCCAGCAGCTGCTCGGGACTGGAGAACGTTTCAAAGTCATAATTCGTTGCGACCAGTCCCACGATCATACTGCCCAGGGCGATGATGCCAGAAAGGAGGGTGAGAATGCCAATTATCTGTTGGTGTTTTTGCGTATAGGGGTTCATTTTTTCGGGGTTTATGCTTGTGAACGGACGCCGCGCGAGCGGGTATTTGTTATTTTGCGACAGAAACAAGCTCATTGCGACATGCACGCCCAGATGTCCATCCTGCGCGATATTATCTATGGATCAGTCCCCTACGGTGCTGATGTCGATCGCGTATGCGCGATGTTGGAAATTAATCCGCATGATTTGAATGATTCTGAACGCCTGGTTCCTTTCAAAGCAGCCGCTGAAGTTTGGGATGTTGTCCTTGCAGAAACCCACCATCCGTTGCTGGGGCTCCACCTGGGTGAAAAAATAAGTCCCGCGATTTTGGGTATGATCGGCTACCTGATGCAAAGCAGCCGGACCTTGTATGAGGCGATTATTCAGCTGGCGAAATTCAATGATCTGCATTCTACCATGATGAAATACATCATTGTTGAAGCGCATGGCCAGGTGGAAATCCAATATCATCCGGCCACGATGTGGCTACATCAATATCCCGAAAGTGTCCGTCAGTCCATGGAACTGGCGATGTCAGGATTGGTGACTTTGTTTAGAACAATTTCGTCCAGATCGGTCTTCCCCGCAAAGGTTGAAGTGTTCCATCCTTCGCGCCATGTCGAGGAATATGAAAGAATTTTTAGGGCCCCGATTCTATTCAATGCAGGGCAGTACGCGCTGACCTTTAGAAAGAGCGATCTGGCCTTTCCAATAGCCAGCTTTGATAAGTCGCTGTTTACACGGTTTGGTGATATTCTGGAGAAGAAGCTCCAATCGTTAAATGCCGAAGAGAAATTCTCGGACCGGATACGACAAGTCATACTGACGGAGTTTAAAGGCAATAGCCCATCCGTTGATTCGGTGGCGGCCCATATGAACATGACTGCGCGTTCCATTCAAAGGAGGCTAAAGGACGAGCGTACCACCTATCGGGAGATTGCCGGCCGTTTCAAGAAAGAGCTCGCGGAAATTGTTTTAACAGATCCGAAGTTCAGCGCATCGGAAGTATCAACGTTACTGGGTTATTCAGACCCGAGTGCTTTGCGAAAAGCACTCAAGCGATGGAGTCTGAATTCATGAGGCATTTTGTATGCTACTGAGCCTTTGCACATCTGGTATGAGCTCACGTTCAAAATATGCGCGGATCACGCCTCCGTTGACGCCGACGGTGTTGCAATAATAAACCCGCGCCTTGTAGTCGATGATGAACAGTTTTTCAGTAGGATTCACCCGGGCATAAATGGTTGTTCCTGTCTTGAATATGTTGTCTTTATTAGTCGGAGTTTTCATAGGAAGAGAGGATTAAAGACCGTGACCTATAAGAGGGTCCACTGTGATACAACATAGGACAGCGCAGTAAGGTTGCTGTTTTTTGATTATAGGCCGGATATTAAACTTTGGTTCGGACTCATTTGAAGCAATAGTGCTCATGCGCTTCCCATTGGGCACTATTATTTTCAGACAATATTAATGTCTATATTTGTTGCTCGTTCGTCGACTTAGTCAATCACGACTCAGCTACCCTTAACCTTTATCTCTTGATTCGTCGATTCCGTGGATTTTTTTCTACGGATGACCAATTGTTCCATTGGCCTGCCTATATCTTGATCGCAGGCTTGCTTTTTGAAACGCATAGACTAACCAACCAGGCATGCAGTAAGTATGGCCCGCACGATCGGTCGTTTCGACGGCGTTCACGGACACGAATCTCCGCTGCGATCGAGGGTGAGGCGGTTGTTTCCAGACGTTCTTGATTATGTTACCACCTATTATGAACAAGCTCAATATAATTAACAAGTCCGATCGGTTCACTACAATTGGACATCCTGACGTATTCAAAGAGATTAAACTGATGTCCCAGCACGTTACTGACGTAGCTGGTAGCTTTAAGCGTGACATTCTGATTTCGTTTCTAAAGGATCACTCCATAAAAATCGATTGGCTTGCGGGCAATGAAGCGCTGGTTGACATGATCACCTCCGGCTCGTTGAAAATTTATCACACGGAAAGGCTGTTTGAAGCTGAACGAAGCAACAAGGTGTTCCTGGCTGATCTTGAAGGTTATATTGAAACGGAGCTGGAAAATGGTCCCATTGAGGCCAGGCATAGAAATGTACTGAGTACCATTTCATCCGTTGGGCCATCGGAAGGGCAACGCTACTACGCGTGTGCGCCATCTCCGTCGTAACGGTTGACTGCGCTGTTAAAAATGCGGCAGTATAAGGAACGAGTATCTTTAATCGATAGTTATGAAGTGCGATATCAAAACTTAAGTCATCGGTAATCTAAAATTGTGAAGGCCATGGAACTCAAGAAGGGGATTAGGAAGATTGTTCGCGCTGCCAAGTACAAACTCTTGTACAGGTTTGTTGTGACGGTGATAGAAATATCGAATGTGATGCCGCAGAGAGTCTGGTTAAGCCTTTGCGGTTCTTTGGGGAATTTGCTGTTTTACGTGGTTCCCTCTATCGGGAAACAAATTGAAAGAAACCTTACGAGTGCGTTCAAGAATGAGAAATCCTCCGCTGAAATTCACGCGTTGGCGAAACAGGTTGTCGTCATGCTGGTCAAGAACGCCGGTGTGGTGCTGCGGGAATTTTTGATTTCACGAGACGGGTTTTACAAGCAGACGATCGTTCGGGGTGCTGAGCATGCGGAAAAGGCATTTCTAAGCGGTCGCGGCGTAATTTTTCTCACCGCGCACATTGGACCATTTGAATGTCTTGCGCATGAATTGTCTATAAGCGGATATCATCCTTACATCATTGGAACTCCGCTCAAAGACGCGATGCTGAATGAACTCGTTAATTCGAATCGAACTAAATTCGGTGCTGTAGTGATAGAACGTGGAAAGGAGACATATCGTGTAATGAAGAATATCATGGCGGGCGGAACGATGGCCATCCTGATCGATCAGGACACGTCGGTGAAAAGTGTGTTTGTAAACTTTTTTGGGAAGCCATGCTCGACGCCCGCCGGAGCAGCGCTGATCGCTTTGAAGACGGGCGCGGCGGTCGTGCCGGTATTTTCTCATCTCAACAAAGAGGGACAGCACGAGATCGAATATTATCGCGAAGTAAATCTTCAGACAACCGGAAATGATCGCGAAGACATCGTGACCAACACCCAAACCCTGACAACTATCATTGAAAACCAAATTCGGAGATTTCCCGAACAGTGGGTGTGGATGCACCGGCGGTGGAAGACGCAAATGCAAGCCAGCACACGGCTTCCCGAAAAGTCAACGACCGCTATCGCATGAGATCCTACCGGAGGTGTGCAGTAAAGGGCCCTTACACGCTCAAAATGTAATAATCCGTGATCGATACAACACTTATGGAGAATCGTGTAACAATTAAGTTTTCAAAGCACGCCACCTTGTGTGCAGCGAATCGTCAGGCCGTCCCGTCAAGGTCCAGCGGGTGCAACGGGATTGATCGGGACCGGGCGTCTGATTTGGAATGGATGTGGGCGCCGGCAACGGAGTGCCACTATTTCATTCAGCTATTAAGAAATGACGAACGCACATGAATATGCCTACGCCAGAAGAAGCAAGAGTTATTAAAAAGGCCTTTGCCGACGCGGTCGAAACATCGTCGTCAGGCCACAAGGTGATCGCTGCGGCGAAGACCCTGCGTGAGCTCTACAGTTCCTTGTCTGAGCCCGAAAGAATGGATCTCCTCGTGTGGGTGCGATTGCGTTCACCCTTGGACTCATTTGTTAGTGGAGAAGACAGGGCTTACTATGTCCAGGTGGCGGTACAAAAAAAAGGACTGCGTCGAGCTAACCTTGAACATCTGGAACGGTATTCAAGCGAGGAAACGGGTTTTATAAAGGGCGTGTATGACGATAACGATGAATACACGTTCAACATTTGGAAATCCGAGTGGCGCTATATTGAAGGTTTCCTAAAACAATTTGAGATGGTCTACCGGATTGTTTCGGAATCATCTGAAGATCATCTGTCTCCGCAAACCATTTCGGGGCGTTTGTCGTAGCGGTTTTCGCACAGTTCCAAAAGCGAGTGGTAGTTTAAACGCCGGGTTATTTTTTGATCGTCAGGGTAGACATAGCTTGTGGTATCGTTCAGAAATATATCTATGAAGAGTCATCCCAATTATATCCTTCGGGGCGGCCTGAAGATGAAGAAAAACAGGACTAGAAAAAGTGAGATTGCAACACTTTCGGTCAGCATTCTGCCATCAAATGGCGATGAGGAGAAAATTGCACAGGAAGAAACGGCGCGGATATACAGGGAATCTGTCATGCATCTGCGGGTGGATAGTCCGGAAAAAACGGAAGTCTGACGCCCGCTAAAATTTGGTATATTGTTGCGTCGGCGTGCGATGATCGTCGTAAGCGCAATGAATCTCTATATCAAGTTCATGGTGAGCCTCCGGTGTAAACTGTTGGTGAATGAAGAGCTCAAGAAGTTGGGAATACGTCCTGTGTCGATTGACCTGGGGGTCGTTGAAATCGCCGAGGATATTTCAAACGAGCAACGCACTCAACTACGCGAAAACCTTTTGAGGTCAGGTTTAGCGTTGCTGGATGATAAGAAAAGCATTCTGATCGAAAGGATCAAAAATGTGATAACGGAAATGATTCATTATTCGGATGAGCCACCCCGCCAAAATTATTCCGAATATATAAGCGAGAAGCTGAACTATGATTACACCTACCTGTCCAACATCTTCTCGGAAACGAAGGGGATCACCATACAGCAGTTTATCATCATTAATAAGATTGAGCGTGTGAAGGAGCTTTTGCTCTATGACGAGCTCAATCTCACTGAAATTGCCGACAAGCTTCATTACAGCAGTGTAGCGCACTTGTCAAACCAGTTTAAAAGGATTACTGGCCTTTCGCCTTCGTTTTACAAGAAGTTAAAGGAAAAGCGGAAGGGTAACCTGGAGAACCTTTGAAGGTGCAGGATCAAGGGCCTGCTGTCTTACACAAACGCCAAAGTAATGTTTCATTATGGAAGCTGGAGAAGTAGAAAAATCAAAGAAATTTAATTTAGTGGATGTGCTGGATTACGCGCCAAATGCTATTCTAAGCAAAACCATTTTGAAGAAGGCGACGGGTAACGTTACTGCGTTATCGTTTTCCGCAGGCGAGGTATTGAAGGCGAAGATCTTGCCCTTCGACACATTGTTACAGGTCCTGGAGGGTGAGGCGGAAGTTATCATCGACGGAAAGTCGTTGACGCTTGGCATCGGGCAATCCATCGTTATCCCATCCCATACGCAAAATACTATTAAGGCAATTGTTCGATTCAAGATGGTGTCGACCGTTATAAAGGCGGGTTATGAGGACGTTATGTAACCATCGCCATTTCCTTTAGAGCCTCTGGCAACTGAAGCATTTGCGTCAGGGTTACCCGATCATAGGCGTTGCATCACCCCTGTATGGGGGCATTCGCCTCGAAATTGCCCTTCCTGACAGGCTGAGGGCTGTCTGCACTAGGACTCTTCGAAAATTAGTGTTTAGACATAATTATTCTACAAAATCTGGTCTGGGCGATGAATGAGGCGTATCATGCCGCGGGTCCGGATTGGCCCTCGGTTGTCAAAGCAGCAACACGACAGTCGCAACGGTGTCCCTAAACGTCGTGACAGGGAGAGAAGAGACTATACAAGAAAATCCTGAAGCACCAGGGAGATAATTTGTGTAGATTTCATTGTTTTTTGCTGATAGAACGAAAGCATCAATGAAGAATATCCCAACTCTTTTCGAATGGGCAGGTGATATGAATACCTTCCAACACCTGTTCGATACATTCTACCAGCGTGTGATAAAGGATGACCTTCTGGGTGAAGTATTTAAAAGCATGTCGCCCGAACACGTAAATCATGTGACACATTTCGTGGCAGAAGTATTTGGTGGAGCCAAACTCTATACGACTGTCGACAACGGTAGCCATGCCAAAATGATCGGTAAGCATATCGGCAAAATGCTGACAGAGGATATGCGAAAGCGATGGATGCATTTGTTGCTACAGACTGCCGATGAAGTGGGACTTAAGAGTGATCCTGAGTTTCGCTCGGCCTTTGTGGGTTACCTGGAATGGGGGACTCGCATTGCCGTTATTAATTCACAGCTGACCGAATCACCCGTTGCGGAAAGCGAGCCCATGCCTCAGTGGGGGTGGGGAGAAACTGGCGGGCCGTATATCCCTTAGTATGCGGGCGGGAGTCATTACAGGGTCACGGTTGCGTCGGGAGAGAGTGTTGCCGATCGGAGTTGAGGGCAGCCTGGAGGGATCCTATTCTCTATGTTGACAAACCGTGCTTTTATGAACAGAAGAGATTTTATTCACGTTGGAT
>DATHKA010000153.1:0-12785 GCA_035489615.1 Chryseolinea sp. | reverse complement strand
CTCTGAGGCCTGAACCGGTACTTGTGTATCTTGGTTCAATGTGCCGTGTGCGGGAACTTCGTTCATGAATTTACCTCCAGTTTAGTCTTCAATGCCAGCGCGTATAATTTCATCTGTTTTACCATTGCCGCGAAGCCGTTGCTTCGCTGGGTACCGATAAAGCGTTCCATTCCGATCCGACGCATAAAGTGCAATTCACTGTTCAGGACGTCGTCGGGCGTCTGTCCGTTAAAGATGCGAATCAGAAGACTCACCAGTCCTTTGGTGATGGCCGTGTTGCTGTCGGCGGTAAAGTGAATCCTGTCGCCTTCAAGGCGCGCCATCAACCATACTTTCGATTGGCAGCCCTTAACGATGTTATCGTCAGTCCGGTCGGCTTCAGGAAATTCTCCCAGCTTCTGGCCTAATTCCATGATGTAGAACACGGTCATTTCCATGTCGCCATCCAGCAGTGCAAATTCACTGACGATTTCGTCTTCTATGGCGTTGATGGTCATGCCTGCTATTTCATAAAGCCGACTATACGCTCAAGTCCTTCGATCAGCGCGTCGATTTCCTTTTTCGTGTTGTAAACAGCAAAAGAGGCCCGCACAGTTCCCTCAATGCCAAGACGGTCCATTAACGGTTGTGTACAGTGATGACCCGTCCGAACCGCTATACCACGGGCGTCGAGCATCTGTCCGATATCGAAGGGATGGATGCCGTCGATCACGAACGACAACACGCTCACTTTCTGCGGTGCGGTGCCCACCAGGCGTACACCGTTAACGCCCGACACACGCGCCGTAGCATACTCCAGGAGCTCGTGTTCATGCGTCGCTATATTGTCCTTGCCCAGACGTTGAATGAACTCCATGGCGAAGCGGAGGGCCACCACGTCGGCGATGTTGGGTGTTCCTGCCTCAAACTTGTAAGGCAATTCATTGTAAGTGGTCTTGGCAAAAGTCACTTCCTTGATCATTTCTCCGCCGCCCTGGTAAGGGGGCATGGCGTCGAGCAAATGCTTCTTGCCGTAAAGGAACCCGGTTCCTGTTGGGCCGTACATTTTGTGTGAAGAGGTGACATAAAAATCACAATCCAGGTCCTGGACGTCGATTTCCAGGTGTGCCGACGCCTGCGCGCCATCTATCAAAACCACCGCGCCTGCCTCGTGTGCAAGCCTGATGATCTCCTTCACCGGATTGATTGTGCCCAGGCTATTAGAGGCATGGTTAACGGATACGATGCGCGTTCGTGGACCTAACAACTTTTTATAGGCTTCCAGGTCGAGTACACCTTCGTCCGAGACCGGGATCACACGAAGGTGAGCGGCCTTGGCTTCACAAACGAATTGCCAGGGAACGATGTTGGAATGGTGCTCCAGGGCAGACACAATAATCTCGTCGCCTGCATTTACAAATGTTTTTCCGTAAGAAGAGGCAACGAGGTTGATGCTTTCAGTAACACCCCGCGTGAAGATGATTTCCTCGGCGTGCGGGGCATTGATAAACTGCTGGGCGGCAAGGCGCGTGTCTTCGTAGGCGCGCGTCGCTTTTTCAGCAAGCGTATGGATGCCGCGGTGTATATTGGCGTTGTAGCCTTCGTAGTATTCGGATAAAGCCTTGATAACGGAAGCAGGCTTTTGCGTCGTGGCGGCGTTGTCAAAGTACACCAGGTCGCGTCCGTTCACCTTCTGATGTAGAACAGGAAACTCCTGTCTTATTTCGTCAACGCGAATTCCTGCTTGTGTGGCGTTTGGTATCATGATTTTCTACTGGTGTAGTTTTTCACGAATGATGGACTCGAGGTAGTGACGAAGTCCGGCATGCCTGATGTTGTCCAGAACCTCGATGGCAAAGGCGAAGAGCATCATGGCACGCGCCGTATTCTTGTCAATGCCACGCGACTGCAGGTAAAAGATCGCCTCTTCATCCAGCTGTCCGGTGGTACAGCCATGAGAGCACTTCACATCATCGGCCCAGATTTCCAGTTGAGGCTTGGTATTAACGGTAGCATTATCTGACATCAGGATGTTCCGGTTGGCCTGAAACGCGTTGGTTTTTTGTGCCTGAGGGCGGACGTATATCTTTCCGTTGAAAATACCTTTGCTGTTTCCGTCTAGTATTCCCTTATAGATTTCGTTGCTGAATGAATTCGGTTTAAGGTGGTCTACAACGGTATGGTTATCTGCAATTGTATCGCCAGAAACGAGATACAATCCGAACATGTGCGATTCTATTCCCTCACCGTCCAGCGCCAGCTGCAGCGTATTACGCACAAGCTTGCCGTCGAAAGTGAAAGCATAAGTGTTCGCCCGGCTGGAAGGTTCCTGGTGTATACGCGTGAAGGCGTATTGATACCGTTGTCCCTCGTCGTTTTGGAGCGTATATAAATCAAGACCGCCGTTCGCACGCACTAACGCCTCCGTAACATGGTTGGAGAAGTGGCTGGCGTTCCCGGCAGAACCATATCTTTCAAAAACTTCCAACTGTGCATTGGTTTCCACGATGATCAGGTTGCGAACCACGCTCACCACTTCCTCGCTATCCGCATGATGCCAGTAGACGAGGTAGATCGGCTTGTCGATGATCGCGTTGCGTTTGGCGTGAATGAAAACACCATTGCTCCAGGCGGCCGTGTTCCAGGCTACAAAACCATCGGTCTGATAGTCGGCATACTTACCCAGATGTTCCAGCACCAGGGGATCTCCGGCCTCTACAGCATCAGCGAGGGGCCTCACAACGATATCGCTACCTGTAGGCAAGTTAGAAAGCCGCTCCAGGTAGATGCCGTTCACAAAAACCACCTGGTACGCATCCAGACCCTCAATCTTTATCGTTTCGGCAGACAGCGGACCAAGTCGGTTTTCTCCTGGCTCCAGTAACAAATTCTTTTGAAGCAAACGCGTAATCGGCGTGTGCCGAAACTCTTCTGCCTTATTCGCAGGTAGTCCAATACGAATGAATGCCTCCCGGCCTTCCTCTCGCAAGGCCAACACCTTCGGGTGCAAACCAATCTGCCGGTCAATTAAGTCTATCACACTCTTGTCGCTCACCTTGTTCCTGATTAGTTCGTTCTCGGCCATGATCACACGGCTACTTCATCCTTGATCCAGTCATACCCCTTGGCTTCGAGTTCAAGTGCGAGATCCTTCTTACCCGACTTCACGATCTTGCCTTTATACAACACGTGTACAAAGTCCGGTACAATGTAGTCGAGCAGTCGCTGGTAATGCGTTACAACAATGGTGGCATTGGCGGATGAACGCAATTTGTTCACGCCATTGGCCACAATCTTCAGCGCGTCGATATCCAATCCTGAATCCGTTTCGTCGAGAATGGCAAGTCTCGGTTCGAGCATCGCCATCTGAAATATTTCATTGCGCTTTTTCTCGCCGCCAGAGAAACCTTCGTTCAGTGATCGATTTAACAAGGACTGATCGATATCTACCAGTTTCATCTTTTCTTTCATCAGCTTCAGGAACGACACCGCATCGAGCGTCTGTTGTCCCCGCGCTTCCAGCATCTGGTTGAGCGCTGTTTTCATAAAGTTGATGGTGCTAACACCCGGAATCTCGACGGGATATTGAAAGGCCAGGAAAACGCCTTCACGGGCGCGTTCTTCAGGTGCCATATCGAGGAGGTTCTTTCCTCTGAATTCAACTTCACCACTCGTGACCTCATAATCCTCGCGACCGGCAAGTACCGAGGCCAGTGTACTCTTTCCGGAACCGTTGGGCCCCATGATCGCGTGCACTTCGCCTGCCTTCACCTCCAGATTAATTCCATTAAGGATCTGTTTGTCGCCAATACTGGCCTGTAAATTCTTTATACTTAACATAGCTGATGTTTCAAGTTTTGATCCGTCGTTATCCGACGCTTCCTTCCAGCGTAAGCGCCAGAAGTTTCTGCGCTTCCACGGCAAATTCCATAGGAAGCTGACTTAATACCTCCTTCGCATATCCGTTCACGATCAAGGCAACTGCCGATTCTTCATCGATACCGCGTTGCAGGCAGTAGAAGATCTGGTCTTCGCCAATCTTCGATGTGGTGGCCTCATGTTCAATCCGTGCCGACTTATTTTCAACATCGATATAAGGAAATGTATGTGCGCCGCACTTGTCGCCCATGAGTAATGAATCACACTGTGAAAAGTTGCGTGCACCCTCCGCGCGTTTCATAATATGCACCTGTCCGCGGTAGCTGTTCTGCGAATGACCGGCAGAAATTCCCTTCGATACTATGCGTGAGCGCGTGTTCTTTCCGATGTGAATCATCTTGGATCCCGTATCGGCTTGCTGGTAGTTGTTGGTGACTGCTACAGAGTAGAATTCACCCATTGATCCATCGCCTTTCAATATGCAAGAAGGGTACTTCCACGTAATGGCCGAGCCTGTTTCGACCTGCGTCCACGATATTTTGGATCGATCGCCGAAGCAAAGTCCCCGCTTGGTCACAAAGTTGTAGATACCACCCTTGCCATGCTTGTCGCCAGGGTACCAGTTTTGTACAGTAGAGTATTTTACCTGGGCATCTTTCATGGCGTAGATTTCCACGACGGCCGCGTGCAATTGATTCTCATCGCGCATCGGAGCCGTGCAACCTTCGAGGTAGCTTACAAAAGAACCTTCATCGGCAATGATCAGCGTGCGTTCGAACTGTCCCGTATTCGCTGCATTGATGCGGAAGTACGTCGACAACTCCATGGGACAACGCACACCCTTAGGAATGTAGCAAAACGATCCATCCGTAAATACGGCTGCGTTGAGGGCCGAGAAATAATTATCAGCAACAGGGACCACTGATCCCATATACTTCTTCACGAGTTCAGGGTGTTCCTGTACCGCTTCACTAAACGAACAAAAGATGATCCCGAGCTGCGCCAGGGTGCCTTTATACGTAGTGGCAACCGAAACGCTGTCGATCACTGCATCCACCGCCACGCCCGTGAGGCGCTTCTGCTCAGTCAATGAAATTCCCAGTTTTTCAAAAGTCTTGATAAGCTCCGGGTCAACATCTTCGAGCGACGTCGGCTTCACCTTTTGCTTGGGCGCGGCATAGTAAATCAGGTCCTGGTAATTGATTTTCGGGTAGCTGATATTAGCCCAGGACGGCTCAGTCATCTTGGTCCATTGCCGGTAAGCTTTGAGCCTCCACTCGAGGAGCCAACCGGGCTCATTTTTCTTTTCAGAAATGAACCGGATAATGTCCTCATTGAGGCCTTTCGGCGCCGAATCGGTCTCTATATTTATAGTCCAGCCGTGCTCGTATTCCCTTGAAGTGAACTCTTCAAGAACCTGATTGTCTTTGCTCATCGATGTCTATTTAGACTGTTTCCAAACAACCTACAAAAGTATAACAAAAATGGCAGTTGTGAGTTCCTGAAGGGAGAAATTAGGGACAGTATTTGGTCCGGCGTCGTTAGTCCTGACTTGTTTGTAGGGGTTGAGTCGATATAATGGCTCTGGACAGACAATATATCCGGACTGCCAGGGTCAGGAATCCAATAACTTAATTACTTAATACCCACTCAGGATTCAGGACTAAATACTCATGACTATGTCAGATTGAGGCTCCTGTCGAGGCTTTCCTCCAGCGAGATCATCGTCTCGGTTCGCTCTATTCCCTCCACTTGCTGAATCTTGTCGTGAAGCACTTGTTTGAGGTGGTTCGTATCCTTGCAATGGATTTTTGTGAACATACTATAGTTACCAGTGGTGTAATGGATGTTCGTGATCTCTGGTATGGCTTTCAATTTCGCCATAACCTGGTCATACAGGGCACTCTTTTGAAGAAATATCCCGATGAAGGCAGTGATGTCGTATCCAAGCTTGGCATAGTTTACTTTAAGGGTTGTCTTCTCTACGATGCCGGCTTCTTCGAGCTTATTCATTCTGACGTGGACGGTTCCACCAGATACAAACGCCTTCTTGGCGACCTCTGTGTATGGCTTCTTCGCGTCCTGCATGAGGATTTCGAGAATCTTGAGGTCCACATTGTCAACTTTATAATTTTCGGCCATGTCTGTTTTTGCGTTTTGACTAATATTCAAAATTATGAAACATTATTGAAAAATATACAAATATTCGAATCATTTATTGCTCCGTAAGACAGTTTATGCGTTACTTTGTTAAAGAAATCACAACGAAGGCAGGCGAGACGAGCCGCCGGAGATGGAAAAACAAACATTGTAGGGTGTTGAAACTTGGCAGACAAGCCCTCCGGTCTCGGGGGTGGAGATAACGGGATAAAGGCTGATTAACGTTGGCACTAACCGCTCCGTGGAGGTTCGAACCCTCCCTCTACAGCTAGTCTTTAGTACTGAGTCTTTAGTCCTGAGTTGTTGCTGGTACTTTGAGTCCTGTACTAGAGTACTACCAACAACTAGCGACTTATGACTGAATACTAAGTACTTACTTTGTCGGGTGTTGAAATAGTTCCCGCCTTGGCGGGACAGGCAGACAAGCCCTCCGGTCTCGAGGGTGGAGAAAACGGGATAAAGCCAGTTCCCGATCCAGGACAACAAATAATCACTGTTGACCTGGATCGGGCCCAGCCTAACCGCTCCGTGGAGGTTCGAATCCTTCCCCTACAGCTAGCTCAGTTTAGGTTAATGAGTTATTCAGAGCTCCCCGTCATGTGCTCGCGTGACGGGGTTTTTTATTTAGGTCTGGGCCTGTGGCGCAGGCCATGGCCTGGCGTTACCGAACGTACCAACTACTTTTTCTTGGTTTGCTGGCAAACAATCGTTTGCTTTGAAAACGCTGTTTCGCGTTATCCCCGACAGCCTAGTGATCATGAAAGATTTTCCCTGGTATAAGCTGTATCCTGAAGGTGTAGAAAAAGAACCCAAGCTGTACGAATACTCATCACTCGCCGACCTGATCAATCAGGCGTGTGCGAAGTATGGCGATCGCATAGCTTTCGAGAATATGGGGGTGACGCTGTCGTATCGGCACCTCGACAAGCTGGCAAACGACTTTGCAGCATTTCTGCAAAACGATCTGGGATTGAAGAAGGGTGAGCGCATTGCGATCCAGATGCCCAATCTGCTGCAATTCCCGGTTGTGTTTATTGGTGCGGTACGGGCGGGCCTGATTGTGGTCAATACCAATCCGCTCTATACGGCAAGAGAAATGGATCATCAGTTCCGGGATGCAGAAATAACGGCGCTGGTCATCGTGGCCAATTTCGCGCACAACCTTGAAAAGGTGCCTTACCTGAGTTCCATTAAGCACATTATCATAACAGAGCTCGGTGATATGCTTGGATCTCTGAAGGGCGCCATGGTAAACTTCGTGGTGAAACGCATCAAGAAGTTGGTGCCGGCTTACAATCTTCCGCAGGCCATTCGCTTCAAGGATGCCATGCGAAAAGGCGCAAACAGCCAGTTTAAGGCGGTGCCACTCGAACTGGCCGACTTAGCGATTCTTCAATACACGGGCGGGACGACAGGCATTGCCAAGGGTGCGCAACTTTCTCACGGCAATCTGGTGGCGCATAACGCTATCGTTGTGCAGTGGTTCAAACCGTATACGTCTGCCTCCGACGACAACACGATACTCACCGCACTGCCCCTGTACCATATTTTTGCCCTTACGGTAAATGGAATGCTCATGTTTTCAACAGGTGTCCGGAATCTCCTGATCACTAACGCGCGCGACATTCCAGGTTTGGTGAAGGAACTAAAAACACATCGCGTTACGATCATTACCGCCGTAAACACGCTCTTTAACGGCCTGATGAATAATGCCCAATTTAAAGAAGTTGACTTTGGCCCATTGCACGGCTCTGTTGCGGGTGGAATGGCCCTGCAGGATGCCGTTGCCAAGAAATGGGAGACCACTACAGGCAAACCCATCGTGGAAGGCTACGGGCTCAGCGAAACGTCGCCGGCAATTTGCTGTAATCCACTGAATGGAAAGCATAGGCTCGGAACCATCGGACTCCCGCTGCCAGCCACGGAATTGGGCATATATGATGAGGAAGGAAAGAAACTCGCACAAGGGGAGACCGGTGAAATCTGCGTGCGCGGACCTCAGGTGATGTCAGGATACTGGCGGAGCGATAATGCCGGGGTATTTTTTGAAGGGCAGTGGTTCCGTACGGGGGACATTGGATTCATGGATCCGGATGGTTTTTTCAAGATCATCGACCGCAAAAAGGACATGATCAAGGTTTCCGGTTTTAATGTGTTCCCCAACGAGATCGAAAACGTCGTTGCCGGGCATCCGAAAGTGCTTGAAGTTGCAGCCATTGGCGTGCCCGACGAGAAATCAGGCGAGACGATCAAAATCTTCGTCGTTAAACGCGATGAAAGTCTTACAGAAAACGAATTGATGATCTATTGCCGCGAGAACCTGACCAAATACAAAGTACCGCGACATGTGGAATTCCGCAAGGAGCTGCCGAAGTCAAACGTAGGGAAGATTCTCCGGCGGCCGCTCCGCGAAGAGGAGATGAAGAAATGACAGTTTCGTCGCCCTCTTTTTCGAACAAGTGTCTAAGTTTGTAAACCCAAAGTTTACCCCATGATCGGTTTCTTCGAACGCCAATACCTGTCTTACAAGAAGGCCCACATCAAGAACCTGCTGGCGCTGGCCAAATCAGATGGTTCCATGCATCCCAAAGAAGAAGCGTTGCTGTACAAGATCGGAAAGCGATACGGTTTAAAGGATCGCCAGGTCAAGGAGCTCATTGAAAAAGATGAGAAATTCGATCTGAAGGTCCCCGACAATCACGACGACAAAATGAATCTGCTTTACGACCTCATTCTGATGGTGTATGCCGATGGCGTGGTGGATGACCACGAGGTTGCCTTTTGCGAAGAAGCAGTGGAGTTATTTGGAATGAAAAAGGAGCTCGTTAGTTGGTTGCTTGCCGAATTTGACCGAGGCACGCCGCCGCCGCCCGACGAATGGGAGGAAATCAAAGAAGCAGCCCGTCTGAAATTTTTAGCCTAGCAATTTCGTTATACGATTGGCCGTGAATTTGCTTAAAGTCATGAGCGGGCACACCGTGTTGTGCGCATTTATATTCACGCTTTGAGCCAGAACCCCTCGCGTAGTTTATTCGACGAAAACAGCCATTTGAAGCTTTTGCTAACGATTGAGGTCCTTAGCGCGTACGCTTGAATATGTACGACGTTATGACCTATGTATGAATCGTTACCAGAAATCAGTATGGTTTGCTTTCAACGATTGATGATTAAAGGTAAATTAGAGCACATTCAGTTTTTATGGAAGAGTTCAGAAAGCTTACTACCCAGGAGAAAGCACTGAGAATCAACCTAAGCAAAGCCATCTACGGTTCATTTGCCGAGATTGGTGCCGGCCAGGAAGTGGCGGCTAATTTTTTCAAGGTTGGGGGCGCAAGTGGTACGGTAGCAAAAACCATGTCGGCATACGACATGAAATTCAGCGATGCGATTTATGGAGTGGGGGATCGGTACGTGTGTGAAGAACGCCTGATACGCATGCTCGACCACGAGTATGTTTTGTTGGCAGAACGCCTTCCTCATCGACTTGAAACAACTCGCTTCTTTGCGTTTGCCGATACGGTTGAAGTGTTGAATTATGAGCGCACCAATCAAGGCCATGGCTGGATTGGCCTTCGCTTTCAATTGAGGCCCCAAAGCGAACCCAACGACTGCATTGTGCACGTGAAGATGCACGACACCGATCCCCTGCAGCAGCAATATGCGCTGGGTATCGTGGGCGTGAACATGCTGTATTCGTGTATGTTCCTTACAGATCCGGAAGAAATGTTGATGTCGCTGATTGATGGTCTTACGCAAAGGCGCGTCGAGATCGATATGTTTCGCATCACCGGCCCGGATTTTAAACACGTCGACAATCGTGTGATGGCGCTCAAGCTTGTAAAAAATGGTCTTACGAAGGCTGCCATGTTTGGACCCGATGGCAACGTGATGCAGCCCTCTGACGAACTGTACAAGAAGAACGTATTGGTGCTCCGGGGAAGGTTCCGTCCACCCACACACGTAAATGTGGATATGCTGCTGGCATCCAGGCGTCATTTCAAGCACGAGTCGGATGTGGATCGAAGTAAGATTGTGTTGGTTTCCGAACTTACCCTGAATGACCTTAGCCCGGATGGCAGAATCGATGAGCGCGACTTTTTGCATCGCGCCGATATCCTTTGCAGCCTCGGACAGAATGTGTTGATATCAAACTATTTCGAATACTACCGGCTGGTTGACTACTTGTCGAAGATCACGAAGGGTAAAAAGATCGGGATAACGATGGGGGTATACGCGCTCCAAAAGGTTTTTGAAGAAAAGACATACGAGAACATCCGAGGTGGAATTCTGGAGTGCTTTGCTTCCCTGTTCGGTACAAACGTGAAGTTGTACATCTACCCGGCGCTCAAGAAAGATTCGGACGAAATATTTACGCTAAAGGATTTCGAACAGCAGCTACCCGACAACTTGAAGAACCTGTTCCGCTTCCTCATGGACAACAATAAACTGGAGGAAATAAATGGGGCGAATGTCCGCAACCTGCACATCATTTCCGACCATGTGCTGGCGATGGTCAAAAAAGGGGAGCCCGGCTGGGAGAAGTTCGTGCCACACAAGGTGGAAGAAGCCATCAAGGAGTATGGCTTGTTCGATTACCCACTCAAACTCGAACCAAAGTCTGAAAGCATCGAAAAATGAGGTGCAGAGGAAGAGGAGGATTTTTAACCGCAGGGACGCAAAGATGCTGAGTTTGTGCTGACATTTATTAACAGCATTTCATCGTCTAGTGTTTGCCTGGGTAATCAATTTACTATGCGCACTGATAAAAAAATCTCAGCGCAAACTCCGCGTCTTTGCGTCCCTGCGGTTAAAATCTCCGCTTCCTTCCCAAACTCATCAGGCCATCAGCATCTCCGGGCGAATAAACCCCTCCAATTCCCCACTTCCGGGCTCAATTGCTTTCCATTGTTCGGCGACGAATTTTATGGTTACTATGCCACCTGGCGGCATATCTCCGATTTCTTCTTTAGTGAGTGATTCAGCGAGATAGGTGACGACAGGATTGTGGCCCACACACAATACGTGCTGCAATTCATTATCAAGTTGTGTGATGAACTCGAAGAACGTTCGGGTAGAGGCATCATACAAGGCCTCTTCTACCTGAATATTGTCGGCATCAAATTTCATGGCATCGGCTACAATACCGGCTGTAGTGCGCGCACGCCCTGCAGAACTGGAATAAATGGCACTGAAGGAAATATTTTCCTTATATAAATGAGCGCCGATAAGCAATGCCTCGCGCACGCCGCGTTGCGTTAGTTCTCGTTCTTTATCTTGCTGTCCGAATTGTTTTTCGGCAGTTTCTGCATGCCTAAGCAAGTACAGATATCGTGGCATATAGGGTAATTAGTGATGATTAACGTCGTGTTGGCGCAACAATCGGGGTCAATATTACGCGCTTGTAAAGAAAACCAGATGCACCGCACGAAAATATCCTTACGTGTGCATGGCCGCAAGTAAACCGGCGAAGAAGAGGTGCCTTCTGGACCCTTTTAACGTCGTCCAAACTGTGGTCAAATTTGAGTTTTTAAAAATTTCATGATATTTGAACCCCTTGAACGAATAAGAGCAGCATGTCAAAAAACCTCGTTATAGTAGAGTCACCGGCAAAGGCGAAAACGATTGAAGGATACCTTGGGAAGGATTTTAAGGTGACTTCGAGCATGGGTCATATACGTGATCTTCCGAAAGGAAGCGGCGCCATTGACATCGAAAATAACTTTGAGCCGACCTACGAAATCAGTCCCGATAAGAAGGAAATCATATCAAAACTTAAAAAACTTTCTGAAGAAGCCGAAATGGTTTACCTGGCGAGCGATGAGGACCGCGAAGGAGAAGCTATTTCATGGCATTTGAAGGAAGCATTGGATCTCACCGATGCCAAAACGCGTCGCATTGTCTTTACAGAGATCACGAAGAAGGCCATACTGAACGCGTTGGAGAACCCGCGCGGTATAGATATCGATCTCGTCAATGCACAACAGGCGCGGCGTGTACTCGACAGGTTGGTAGGGTACGAATTGTCGCCTATTCTCTGGAAGAAAATAAAGACGGGTTTGTCCGCAGGCCGCGTGCAGTCAGTAGCGGTGAGGTTGGTAGTAGAACGCGAACGTGAGATCGGAGAATTCAAAGCAAAGTCAGCGTTCCGGATAACCGCATTGTTTGATGGCGGTACCGGACGGTTGTTCTCCGCCGAATTATCCCAGCGGTTCGATGCCGAAGAAGACGCAATGGCATTTCTGCAATCATGCGTCAACGCAAAGTTTTCGATAACCGATCTTCAGACCAAGCCTTCAAAACGCTCGCCTGCGCCACCGTTCACAACGTCTACCTTACAGCAAGAAGCTGCGAGGAAACTTGGATTCTCGGTTATCCAAACGATGATGGTCGCGCAGAAGCTTTATGAGGCCGGTAAGATCAGCTACATGCGTACGGACTCAGTCAACCTTTCGGATGAAGCACGCAACGGAGCGATGAAGCAGATCGAAAGTGCCTACGGAAAGGCGTACGTTCAAATGCGGCAGTTCAAAACAAAATCATCTTCTGCTCAGGAGGCCCATGAGGCGATACGTCCCACTGATTTTTCCGTGAGCGATCCTGGCATGGACCGCAACGCAGTGAGGCTTTATGACCTTATTTGGAAACGCGCCATTGCGTCGCAGATGGCTGACGCAGAGTTGGAAAGAACGACGGCTACTATCGGCATCTCCACTTCGGATCGCGTGCTCGTGGCCACCGGGGAAGTGATCAAGTTCGACGGATTTCTT
>DATHKA010000152.1:0-8967 GCA_035489615.1 Chryseolinea sp. | reverse complement strand
TGGTAGTATGTGTCGTAATCCAAAGCTTTTCCCCGATAATCCTCCAATCGGCGTCCTTCCTCGATTTTGGTTAATTTCAGAAAGGTGCGGGAAGCCAGTTTCACCTTCCCGGGCAAAACCAATTCTAAATACCCCCTCTGTGGATCATAATAAAACAGGTTACTGTCCAACATAAGGGACTTCATCGTTTTCAGAGGTTCTACTTGCAGCGTATCTCCGCTTGAATTTATCATGTCCATTTGGGCGGAGTACATATTGTAATTCAACCTGAGGGCTTGCTCTGGAGAAAACCCGGTCGTGAACACTAAGCGGCTCTCTTTGAAGGCTGGATAGAGATAGATGCTATCCCACCAACTGAGATTTTGCGGGAGAACATGGGCCGGTTGTTTAAAATGTTTATCGGATTGTGCCACTGCGGGCTGCACGGCAATTATTAGCACTGAGATGTAAAGGATGAGGACTCGGGATTGGATCATGTACAACCTGCGATCAACGCGTCGGCCGCGTGGGAATCGGAAAAACGCCTTTTCAAATTTAGCAAATTCGCGCGGATATGCTGAGGATAGGCTTTTTGTTTAACCCGCAACAAGTATGCAGATCAATGTTAATGACGTTCATCGATGTGAAAGACGCGGCCATGGTATTGGCGCAGGCGATGGTTGCACTGGGAAGGGCGTCGGTAATATTAACGACCGAATGGTCAAGTGACCGCCGTTGAGTTTAGCGAGTACGGCGCAGGCCACCGGCGACAAGGGCACGAAGTAGGTAGCGCTTTTAATTAATGCGAGACCAGATTGAGTTCGGACAGCTCGCGGCCTATTTCATGTATGCTGTCAAGTATGATAGCAGACTGTTTGGGAGATGGCTTTTTCTTGCCAGTTTGTCAAGCATTGCGAGAAACATAACATAGCCTTCAGAAGTCCATAGGACAAATTGAGATTGACTGTCTTGAGACGAAATTAAAGATTTTTCGATCTGCGATAGGCAAATTTCTCAAAAAATACCATCTACGCTTATCGATTACTGTAGACGACCCCCGTTAATAATGCATTTAAATTCGCTCTCATTGTTTCACAAACGAGAGCAAAATGACATCCACAATTATTCTTAATGGCATAGAGGTCGACGATCTGATGGGGCATATCCGCATGATCGTACGCGACGAGATCGCCAGCATTCCGAAACCTACACAGGTAAAAGAATATCTGACACTAACTGAGGTTGCCGCGCTCATTGGCAGACCGAAATCATCCATCTATCAACTCACACATGCCGGCCAAATCCCACATGTGAAGATAGGGGCCGTGTTGATGTTGAAACGGGCAGACATTGACAAATGGATCGCATCGAAACAAGTCGTTAAATAAAAAGACGCCGTGAAAAAGGCAACCGAATACGCGAACACTCGCTGCAGATTACTAGCAGAGTATAAGCGTGCGGCGTCTCAGGTGAAAGAAACTCCCTTTCTGAATCCGCAAATAGAGCCCGCGCCGCATTCGACAATCGGCGCCCCGCGATATCAACCGCGTTGGTACTACTTCGATAAATAATTGCTTTTCATTTTCCGGCGTGGTCGCGAACCCCGTGAGGTATTTTGGTTCTCCCTGGTCACGAGTTGGCCGGGGGGAGTGTTCTCGAATCAGGTCGTTCGCTCCAAATCCACTTAATGTCCGAGTCTTTTCCATACTCCTTTAGCCGATCGAAATGAAAGTCATCCCAGGTGTCAAACACATCCTTCGCAAAGCTTTTTCCTCTATTAAAGTAAAAAAGATCAATTGCAATTTTTAGTGTTTGATATTGGCTACGCCGCACGATCGAAATTACATATTCTCGAAACTCAAGACCAGCTTTAATTGATTCATTAGCTTCTTTAAGTGTTGGCTCGTATCCCTCGTGAATTATTCTATTTCTCATTTGGTAAGTGAATAAGTTATACAATCCAAATTCCGTTTGAGCGTCGTTCCAATTCCAACTTACATTCAATTTCTTTGTCAAGTGGTGGTTAATAAAGTTCTTATACGCTCCCACATTATTTTCAAACATCTGTTGTTGGAATTGCTTTTCCTCTATTAGTATTGCCGCATACAAACGAATAAGAAATGATTCAATCGACGACTGTATACTAACCACACTTTCGCGCATTCGACCATTCCTATAGTTTATTAATGCATCATAAGCAAAAATCTCTTGTGATGTCAGAATAGGGTTATGTAACGGATCGACGGACATAACACGTTGTATGTCCTCAATTTGGGCGTGGTTTAACGTCTTATCATTTAGACCCAGCGCGGAGTTAAAATTTAGAATAGCCACGGCAAATGCATCGTCGCGCCAATCGGTAAACACTTTCGCAAATACAGGCGACTTTAAATTCTGCTTATTAACAAGGAATGTTGTTGTATCCCGCGCTAGGAAGCTGTAAGAGATTAGAATAGAGTTTAAAAACTCAACAGCAATCGCGGACAGTGCATCGGAATCGGAACCGTCGAATGCGGAAGAAGAGAATATTATTAATTCAGAATACGTGAATTCGCTTTCGGCTTTGAAAAAGGCAAAGCCAACAGATTTGATTGATGATTCGACTTCGGTCCTTATCTTGACCTGCTTGAATGTTGCCATTATGCCGTACTTGCCAAACTTGCCATGCTCAGCATGACTTGCTAGACATAAATCATCAGGTGCCGGAAATTTAAATTGTAAGCCAAGACCAATCTGATAAAAGTATTTCGCGTCGACCTCAGCTTTGAGCGGGCTATAATATTTGTCAAAAACCTCCTTGGTTATGACAAACGTTTGGTCTTGAGGTGACATGTTATTAATTGGGGAATTAGTAGAAATGAAGTTCGTCTATCGTCAACGTTCCGGCTGTTCAATTGGACGTTAATCATATTGTAAGACGTAATCATTTGTATAAGAGCAACGCATAATCATTCTATAACCTAACCACGTAGACCTCCTTAACAATGATTCTTCCTTCACCACCTTTGCACTGCAGGTGTATTCTCATGATGTTACCATCATAAAGTAACCGGCTACTTGGTATTGCCAAGACCGGTTGACTGCTCGGTCGCATTCTCCTTTCTCGTCAGATCACCTATCCTCTTCACCACCTTTACACTATCTTCTGAGTCCGTTTCACCTGAAATGATTCTGTTCATTTCCGTCAATATCTTATGCTCCAAGAGGTTTAACACGGTATCATAGGTTTGAAATTGAAGGTTGTAAACGTAATCGATCTCGGTTTTGTCAAGCACGTTTTCCAACATGGCCTTCATTCCAGTGTCGTTCTTCCAATAAATAAACTTTCCTCGCCGTAAACCATCAATCGCCAGATAAGCTGATCTGTTAACAATAGCCTGATAAACAAAAGCAATTGACCAAAGCTTCGGCGGGATTAGGTATCTCAGAGACGCATGCTCCAGCAGCATTGGACTCTTCATCAACGTGCCGTCCACATCCAACTTCTCCAAAGTTCCCTTCGACATCTTTCTAACATTTTCGATTGTCAATTCCTCGTCGCCGAGAATGGAATACATAAGGCTAATTACCGCAGGCGGCTTATTCTTTGTTGCAATCACGAAATTCCAAATTGTTTCCAATGCGCCCAGCCTTTTTTCGACAAATCGATCTGGCAATGTTTTGGATAACACGGTGGTCAATACAGAGTTATTTCGGTCAATCATGCCCCTCAATGCTTCAATCTCTTTTTGATCAGAATGCCTCCACCTGTCCAAAAGCCGATTTTGAAGCAACACGAAGATAAAGCCAAAGCCAGTGAGCAAAATTCCTGAGAGCCCACCAAGCAATTTTACAATAGTCCAATTATCAATGTGGTACGTTATTTCCTCCATAGGTACTCTTACTTTATGCAGCGTGCTTGCTGGGATTCCCTCAAACAAAATTAAAGTTGAGTAACTCTTACCTCCTTTATGATAATACGCCCCGTTCCGGGTTTGCAGTGTAAGTGTACTCGTAGTGCTTTTGACTCATTGGCAGTGTATTCGGTGGACAACTCTTCAAGAGAACTCACGGGCAGGTGAAACGCCGGGGGCGCTGGGAAATTTGACGCAGTTCCTGGTTTAGTGTCTGTACCGTGCACCCAAAGTCTAAAACCCATAGTACATTCGCCATCGCTTCGCACTCTGCAACTCACACGGTAAACCTTACCTTCCGCTATCCCGCCGTGTACATCGTAAAACATACCACCCTCACCCCCATTGGGGTTTAGATTAGAAATAATTGCATTGCCGTGAATTATATTTGCTGACTTGACAGAAGCTCCCCAGTAACGGACCCAAAGTTTGTTCTCGCTTGCGAAATCCTCCAGAAATACGTCGCGCTTCGCTGGGTTAATCCAAGTCCGCATCACGAAATGATAAGCAAGGACGTTGAAAAGGAATCCAAGCAGTATGATTAGTGGGTTTACCACTATAGGCAAGTAAAAAATAGTTTTTATGGCCGAGATTTGTTCTGTCGAAATTTTTGGAGGATTATTATAAAAATCCGCGCCAGCTTCCTGCACTCCACCTGCGATAAATGCGACGATTACTAAAAGCAGGAGAATGATTAATACCTGCGAAAGGTTAAAGGAAGTCAGCCCTAATCGCTTGGCAATATTATCAAGAAGAAATTTCAAATTTCGCGATTAACGGGTCATTCTGTAGACCAAATGTAGGCCAGGGGAAGGTGCTCGCTTATCCAATTCACAGCTAAACACCTGACTATCAAGAGCCCCCTGTCGGAATCGAACCAACGACCTACTGATTACAAGTCAGTTGCTCTACCAGCTGAGCTAAGGAGGCTTTTTATACGTCTTCCGGGCCAATTTCGGTGTTTTCAGCTAATTTCCCGCCAAAACACCTCATTCTCCCACCTTTTTTTGCGGGTAGATGTCATCGTAAAACGACTCCTCCACCCCAAAAGCGAGCGCAAATATATGGCAAACCGCGAACTCCACAACAACAGCAAACACAAAGATAATGAGCACTGGCTGGTTGTGCGGTTTGACATCGAGAAACAGACCTTCCATCCGCATCCTCAAATACCGCTCACATAGCAAAACGATGGGTCACGGAACAGAAGAAAAAGGACTTATTGTTCTGAGCGATATCCGTCTAACTTTGAAGCAATCCTCATAAACTTCTATGCCATCCCCCAGATCTGCCGCGACCTTGTACAAAGTCTGTGTTCTCCTGCCTGTGCTGCTGTGTTGTTTTGTATCGTGTAAGGATGATGGCGAACAGCCTACGCCACAAACCATTTCCATATCCCCGAATTCGGGACTCCCCGGTGCCGCAACGGTCATCCAGGGCGCCCAGTTTAGTGCCAACAAGGGCGACAACGTGGTGACCTTTAACGGAAAGGCAGCCGATATAGTCGAAGCCACCGCCACACAGTTGGACGTGGTAGTGCCGGAAGATGCCGACACAGGCCCGGTAGCCGTCGTCGTCAGCGTAAAAGGTAAAGTCGCTTCAAGCCAGCTGATCTTCTCCGTTCTGCCTGCGAACAGCACCGTTACGTCAGTTGTGCCCGTCACCGGCGGATTCAATACGCTGGTAACGGTTACCGGCTCTGATTTTGATGCCACTGCTTCAAATAACGTGGTTACGTTCAACGGCATACCGGCGTTGGTTGAATCTGGCTCTGCGTCGAGCCTAAAGGTGAGGGTACCGGCAATGGCGGGTACCGGAACCGTTGTCGTAAACAGCAGCGCCCCTGGCCCGGTATTTACGTATGTGCCCGATGTATACGTGGTGGGTTTGGAATTCAGTCCGGCTGGTCAACGTGGTAAATACTGGAAGAACGGTGTGGCTATCCCCTGGTCGACGCCCGGCAAAAATATTTACTTCACAGACATTTTCGTGGTGGGCAATGATGTGCACATATCGGGAGCCGAGATCAAGAAGAATGGAAGTTGGGTGGCGACGTACTGGAAGAACGGCGTCTCCACTCCGTTGGCCGACAGCATCCGGAGTACGGATGCACGGTCTATTGACGTAATTGGCAGTGATGTGTACATCACCGGGAATCAAACGAATGCCAGCTTTAAAATTGTTGCTGCTTACTGGAAAGGTGGTTCGCTAAAAGCACTGTCAGAAGGCACTTATAATGCCCTTACCAACGATATAAAGGTAGTGAACAACGACGTGTATGTTGCCGGAGAACAGGACACGCCATCTGGTTTTGTCGCTGCCAAGTACTGGAAGAATGGCACAGCGGTGGTACTCACACCGGGAACAGCTGCCAACGGTACGGCTGATGGCATTGCGATCGTGGGAAGCGATGTATACGTGTCCGGATCGGCTCAGAAGAACTTAGCTTCCAAGTACGTTGCCCGGTATTGGAAGAACGGTATTGAGAATCTTCTGACAGATGGCAGTCGCAACGCCTATACGGAGGACATAAAAGTTGTCGGCGATGATGTTTACGTTCTGGGATATGAAGTCAATACAAGTGGTATATCGGTGATTAAATACTGGAAAAATAGCCAGGAGACTGTATTGACCGACGGCAGCCGTGAAGCAGGTGCCTATGCTTTCGAAGTGATCGGGGAGGACGTATATGTAGCGGGCTTTGAAAGAAATGGGGATGGCAAGAACGTGGCTAAGTATTGGAAAAACGGCAATCCAATTGTCTTAGCGGATGGATCCGGCAACAGCGCTGCTTTTGGCATATTTATTCAATGAAGACTACGTTCAGCCTTCTCTCCACCATACTATTCTTTTGATCGCTGCGAGCCACTGCTACGGGAGTTTCCCGATCGCTGTTGTGGCTGGCTGGTGCTACCGCGCTTTTGCGGAGCACTCATACGCGGCTGACTCGACCTTTGCTGCGTCGGAGCAAACTGCTGCTGACGCGACGGCGAAGTTCGTTGTTGAGATTGCGCCGGTTGTCTTGAAGGAGCCTGCCGGGGTGCCTCGTGCTGTCGCTGAAGATCCTCCAGCTGGCGTTGTTGTTGAAAGCGTTGATCCTGCTGGCGTGACTCTTGTTGCCGCTGCTCTTTGAATCGCTGCAGCTGATCCTCCTGCGGTGCCTGCTGGCGCTGCTTCACGTCATTTTGCTGACGACGCAACAGTTCGGCTTCTTTTTGTCCTTGCACGCGGTTGAAACCGGCGTCGCGGTTAGTACGATCCAGGACATCACTTCGGTTATTTGACGGTTCCGTTGCTTCCGTCGAACCACGATCTGGTCGAACATCGCGGCGCAGGTCCTCGAGGTCACGACGCGCGTCATTCGATGTCTCACGCTGTCTTAATCGTTCAACTGATGACGGGTTGCCTGGTACTGAACCCTCGCTTCTGCGTATAGCGTCACGGTTGTCGTCAAAGGACTCACCCGAACGCTGGCCGCGCAATTGCCGGCTTCTGAGTTCTGAAATGTTCTCACGTCCCTGCGCGTTGTCGCGTGTAAATTCCGCAGGCAAAGCCTGTGTCCTCGTTGACCGTTCAATGGCCGGCTTGTAAAGGCTCACGGAGCTTCTGCTCACTTCCGTCTGACCTGGACGGTTCCGGTCGTGTACATCGTACACGGGCACGCGTTCACCGTTTCGCTGCTCAATATCCGAACGCGAAGGCCCTGTGAAATAGTCGGCGCGATCGCGGCCGTCCGAACGGTCTCTGCCCTGGGACGAACCCTCATGACCGTAGTAGTTGTTATTGACGATCACCGTGGTGTGGTTGATGACATTTACAACCCTTGGCCTAGGCACACAATGGCGATATACCTGCCGATACATTACGTAACGATAAGGAACGAAATTCCAATAGTGACTGGGAATGTGATTGTAATATCCAACGTTCAGACTGATGGACAGACCGGGCATGAGCGGCGCCCAGCCATAATACCCGCCGCCGCTGCGCCAGGTCACCCATGCCGGACCCCAGGTGGTATCCGGCACCCAGAGCCATCCATAGAAGTCGTCGTAGAACCATCGGCCGTAATGAAACGGAGCCCATCCCCAGGAATAGTTGGAAACCCAGGTGTTGCCGTATCCCGTCTGCACCCAATAGCCATTCGAACCATAGGGGACGAAGTCTGAGCCCTCGTTAGGCATCCATACATATCCGTAACGGCCATGGTCTACCCACGTACCGTAAGGTTGCAATTCGTCATAGAAAACCTGAAGCGATACGCTTCCTTGTGCCTTGGCAGTTCCGGTCGCCATCGAACTGAAAGCGACGACTGCTACAGCTACTATCCATTTACTCCAAATCTTTCTCATCGCTGTAAACACTTGATTACACCAGAAATGAAGTAAAAACTATGCCAGAATAACGCCTGGAGTGATGCGTCAGGTAGGGGTGAGGTTGTCAGACAGCGTCAGATTCTCTCCATGCGCGCCGCAACGTATCGGCATCGGCGTAGCCCAGTATGTCCGCGACCCGCTGTTTGCGCGCACTTCCTGTTCTAAGCAGCTCTTCTGCCAACTCCTTCCGCAGCTGCAGGGAGATCTCTCGGAACGTAGTGTTTTCATCGGCCAGCTTCCGTTGCAGCGTCCGCGGGGTCACGCTCAGATGCGAGGCGATGATCTCAATCGATGGGATTTGCCCGCGAAACTCCCGGACCAGCAATTGCCGGATGCGTTGCGTGAGCGAGTAACCTGAAGCCGTCGGCAAAGTTCGTGAAAGTTCGCGCCACGATCGACGGCGCCATAGATGTGCTCCCGCAGTATGGATACCTGGAATTGCATGTCGTAATCTCCTGTTTTATGTCGCCAATTACCGGCTTTATTTGGCGATCGTCAATGCCGGATGCTCGTTCTAGTGGTCATGACTCGACGGCCGATCAGAGAAAAGTTCTGAAACGACGCGTCGTGAATTTGTAACCCCTGACTACCGATGAAACGACTCAAGCGCGCGGCGATGCTCCTCGTCTGCCTGGTAACTTTGTTTCTTATTTATGTTCAACTTACCTATAAACGGGAGTTTGATGCGCCAGTTACAGGCATCAAAGCAAGTAGTGACTCGG
>DATHKA010000151.1:0-3217 GCA_035489615.1 Chryseolinea sp. | reverse complement strand
GGGTTCCGGCCTGTTGCGCGAACTGTACGAAGACAAGACCGTAGAGGGCCTGAGCCGATACGAAAACGTGCAGGAATTGCTGAACGCCATCAAAGAATTCGTCGACGATCCTGAACGTCAGGACAAGAGCCTGGGCGCATTCCTCCAGGAGGTCTCCCTCGTAACCGGGCAGGATGAAGACAAAGACAAGGACCCCGACAAGGTCACCCTGATGACCATCCACATGGCGAAGGGACTCGAATTCAGGAACGTCTACATCGTGGGGCTGGAGGAAGACCTCTTCCCGTCGCAAATGATGCTGAGCAACCGGGCGGAGCTGGAAGAAGAACGGCGGCTGTTCTATGTGGCGATCACCCGTGCCGAAAAGGCATTGTTCCTCAGCTATGCGCTCACCCGGTATCGCTACGGGCGCCTGAAAAACTGCGAACCTAGCCGGTTTCTTGACGATGTGGATCAGTCCTTTATCAAGGTGAGTACCAAGTTTGCGGGACTCGAGTCGCTGCCACCGCCGTCTCAATACGCGAAAAACCTTGTCAGCGGCATTAAAAAGACCATATCTTCGGCACCACCCCCCAAGGCTACCGCCTATCGGGCGTCGGCGGATTTCCAGCCCAGCGACACGTCCCAGCTGCAGGAAGGCATGAAGGTGGAACATCCCAAATTCGGCTTCGGACGGGTTACCCAGATGGATTCTGCAGGTGCCGACCGCAAGGCCAAGATAAATTTCGACGATTTTGGAGAGAAGACCTTATTGCTTAACTTTGCTAAACTCAAGATTCATGCATAGCTAAGCGATTAGCTGTCATTGCCCGGGCGGCAGTTTTTTTGCTTGGATGGCCGCCGCGCTTACAATCACGTACATACTTGCTTACTTACAAACAATCACAAAACTACTCGCATGCAAATTGGAGAATACAACTCTGAGCGTCCCCAGATTATTCTGAAGGAATATGGCCGCAATGTTCAAAAGCTGATCGAATACATCAAGGCGTTGCCCAGCATCGAAAAGAGAACCGACCTCTGCTATACACTCATCGAACTAATCAAACAGTTAACCCCGAGTATCAAGGAACAGCCGGAGAACCCGCAGCGACTTTGGGACGATCTTTATATTATTGCAGACTTTAACCTGGACGTGAACAATCCGTACCCGGTGCCGACACCTGAAATAGTTTTCAAGAAACCGATGGTGATGGAGTATCCGCTCAATGACGTTCGCTTTCGCCACTATGGCAAGAACATCGAGAAGCTGGTGAAAGAGGCGCTGAAAAAGGATACGGACCAGGAGAGGCAGGAGGCCATCATCTACCTCGGCAAATTGATGAAGACCTTCTATGGCAACTGGAACAAGGAAACGTTGGACGATTCGGTGATCCTTCGCGACATTCAGGCCATGTCGGGTGGAGCCCTCAACATGACCATCGAAAAGGTGCGCGAAGACAACCTCTTCGAGAAGTTGTACAAGGACAAGAAGAAGACCCGCATGCCCGGCCAAAGCGATCAGCAACCGCGCCAGGGTCAGGGGAACGGCAATCAACAGCAGCGCCATCAAGGTGGTGGTCACCGTCCGTTCAACAAGAACAAGAACAACAACTTCCGCAGAAGAAGGGACCAGTAAGTGTGCCCTCTGGCAGAACAAGTTATTAACAACATGGTTGCCTGTCTCCTGGCGCTGACGCACACATGCCCGGCGATAGTTGACAAAAGCAACCAATTTTTTAAACCCGCGCCCCGTAGCAAAAAATAACCGTGCTTAGCTTTTGACGTAAATCTGCGGGAACTATTTACCTGGGTAATTCTTAATTTCGAATATTTTTTCTATAACGTACTAGCCCCTATTTTTTCAGAATGAGTGTTTTCAAGATCAAGGGTGGGAAGAAGCTAAAAGGTGAAATCATCCCCCAAGGTGCCAAGAACGAGGCACTGCAAATACTGAGTGCTACCGTATTGAGCGCCGAACCCGTCACGGTTCATAACGTTCCCAACATTGTTGATGTAAACAAGCTCATCGACCTGATTGCCGACCTCGGCTCAAAGGTTGAGAAGCTGGGGCCGGAAACCTATCGGTTCACGGCTGCAAGCATCAACACAAAATTCCTGGAGACCGAGGACTATCGAAAAAAGGCAGCAGCGCTACGGGGCTCTGTCATGTTGCTGGGACCTATCCTGGCGCGCTTCGGCAAAGCCACCATGCCCAAGCCCGGTGGTGACAAAATTGGACGCCGGCGACTCGACACACACTTTCTAGGCTTTCAACGACTCGGCGCGAAATTCAATTTCGATGCCGAAGAACACCTCTTCCATATCGACGCAACCGAATTGAAGGGTTGTTACATGCTGCTCGATGAGGCCTCCGTTACCGGTACGGCTAACATCGTGATGGCTGCCGTGCTGGCCAAAGGTACCACAACGATTTATTACGCCGCCTGCGAACCCTATCTGCAGCAACTTTGTCTCATGCTCAATCGCATGGGTGCCAAGATCAGTGGTATCGGTTCGAACCTGCTCACCATCGAGGGCGTTGAGAAGCTTGGCGGAACAGAACACACCATGCTACCTGATATGATCGAGATTGGCAGCTTCATTGGCCTGGCAGCCATGACACAGTCGGAGATCACGATCAAGAACTGCCGCATCGATATGCTGGGCATCATTCCCGATACGTTTCGTCGCCTGGGCATTAAACTCGAATACCGCGGCGATGATATCTATGTGCCATCGCAGGATATGTACGAGATTGACACCTTCATTGACGGTTCGATCCTCACGATAGCAGATGCTCCGTGGCCGGGATTCACGCCAGACCTGATCAGTATCATCCTCGTTGTCGCTACGCAGGCAAAAGGTTCAGTGCTCATTCACCAGAAGATGTTCGAGAGCCGTTTGTTCTTTGTAGACAAGCTCATTGACATGGGTGCACAAATCATTCTCTGTGATCCGCACCGCGCGAACGTCATAGGCCTGGCCCGGAAGTATCAGTTGAAGGGCATCAAGATGTCATCGCCCGATATACGTGCAGGGGTATCGTTGCTCATTGCGGCATTGTCGGCCAATGGCACGAGCGAGATCTCGAATATTGAACAGATCGACCGGGGATATCAGAACATAGACGGCAGGTTGAAAGCGCTGGGTGCACAGATCGAGCGAATCTGACGGAATGTCAATTAACAATATGATATAAGTCAGAACTTTTGTTCATTCAGGTAAGGATTTTGCC
>DATHKA010000150.1:0-2283 GCA_035489615.1 Chryseolinea sp. | reverse complement strand
TGGAGCATATTCTGCTCAAGAAATGGACCTTGCTTGCCGAAGACAAGGACTTTGTTGTTATGTGGCACCGGTTTGTCTACACGCAGGAAGGCCACAAGCATGTATTGCATGCGCACCTCACCGCCATGGGCAACAATGCCGTCGAGACCGCAATGGCACGAACCGTTGGGTTGCCCCTGGGTATCGCTACGTGCCTGCTGATGGAAGGAAAGATCACGACGCGCGGTGTGGCTATTCCCGTGTCGCGCGATATATACGACCCCGTCTTACGTGAGCTGCGAACATTGGGGATCGAACTTCACGAAGAGGAGATAGATAATCGTTAGTACTATTTCAGGGTTGCATGTTTCGAAGGATTAGTGCCAGCATGGGATAGGTGCTTATAGGGCGACAGGCAGGTTCGCCTATAAATTGTCTCAACCATTTTTGCAATGGCGTACAGGTTACCGGTTGTTCAGCGCCGGATGCCCTCTACCGCTTCAGGGAATCCGCAGCGATAATGCCGGACACGGGCAGAATCAGCGCTGCAATCAATGTGGCGGGTAGCGATCCCGTTACAACGTAACATATAGTCAGTATGACTATATAGTAAACCGGTACCAGGAAAAGGCCAAATGCATACTTCAGGGATCCAAACCATTGGGGGTCTTTCACGTTGTTGCGTATAAAACGCCTGATAAATGCATACGGGGGAAAATTAAAGAGCCATCCAGCCCATACCAGGGGATTCAATAGTCGAAGCCAACGCGGCGACCGATGTGACGGACTTTGAACGGGCGCATGTGGAAACTGGTTGATTATTCTGTTGTCACTTTCCACCTGTGCCAGCATGTCGGTATGATATTCCCGATGCTGTCTCAGGAACGCATATTTGCCGGCGTAGTTCTCCCCGTCAATGTGCACGATGAGCGACGCCAAAGTTCGTTCCGTCACGTCTACGATACGCTCGAGTTTCTCGCGCTCATTCAGCGACGAGTGGTCGATGCTGTTCACGTCGATAGGATCTCCGAAGTTTACCAATACCCGCGTGCGGAAGGCGTGGTGATCGTCGTAGTGTACGCCGACCGGGATGATGGTCAGCGGAATGTTCTCATACTGGTGCTGGAATTTCAGGGCCATGCGGGCAAACCCCTTCTGCAGGTCTCCGCGTGTATAGGGATCGTTGTGATTTCCCTCGGCAAAAATGATAATGTCTTCTCCCTGCGCCAGCATCGCGATCCATTCCTGGAGAATGGCCTCGTTGTTTTTCAGCGTGCTGAAGCCATCGCGCATCCGGAACACGGGTTTTATCCTGACGGCTGTGAGCAGTTTAGTGACCAGGCCCTTCTTGAATACGCTTGCCCGCGCAATGGACCATGGATTCCGCTTCTGGCTGCAGATCACCAGCACGGCATCCA
This sequence comes from Chryseolinea sp., assembly GCA_035489615.1. Classification (GTDB taxonomy): domain Bacteria; phylum Bacteroidota; class Bacteroidia; order Cytophagales; family Cyclobacteriaceae; genus Chryseolinea. The sequence goes on along the minus strand of DATHKA010000150.1, from coordinate 886 downwards.
AAAAAGCATTCTGATGCGTGGGTACAAAGATGATCGGACCCTTAACATCGACTGCTGCGGCATTGTTTATCTGCCACGTCTTGAAATAGAAATTCAATCCTGCGGTGCACCAGACTTTCATCACCCTAAAAAATAACGGAGTCTTCATCATTTACGTTGCTTGTGAGAGCGGCCTCTTCCTCATGATCCAGGCAAAGGCGAAGCCGCTGATCAGGTGCCAGATTCCCCACCAGGCTGCCACCAGCGCCATCGGCCCGTTGCCGCCAAAAAAAGTAAATATCAGGATCAATCCAAGCCCTGCGTTTTGAATTCCGGTTTCGATGGCGACGGACCGGTTAACCGATTCCGTATTTCCCAGGCGCCAACTGAGCAGGTATGCGCACAACAGACCGAGGCCGTTGTGCAGTATGACAATCCAAAACACAGACAGGATATGATTCCTGAACACGTCGAGATTTCGCATTAGTCCACCGACAATGAATCCTATCAGTATGATCATCGAGACATAACGAACCCATCGTGAAATGGCCGCCGTTGCTCTGGGAAGATAATGCGCGAAGGTCATTCCGGCCACCAGCGGAATCAACAGAATAAGGACCATGTTCACCAGCAAATCGATGAAGCTGATGTCCATGGATTGAACCCTGACCAGCAGCGAAGGTACCAGGGAAGCCCAGAAGAAGAAACTGAGAGGCGTAAGCAAAAAGCAAAAAACAGAAGTGAAGGCCGATAGCGTTACCGACAAGGCGAGGTTGCCCCGTGCGAGCATAGAGAAAAAATTGGAAGCATTCCCACCCGGGCATGAAGCCACCAGGATCATACCCAGTGCCGTATCCTTGGGTGGCTGAATGATGTAAATTAAGATCACAGTTATAATAGGCAACAG
>DATHKA010000149.1:0-8667 GCA_035489615.1 Chryseolinea sp. | reverse complement strand
CCCCCGTTGTCGCCTTGGGCAATTCCAAATCGCCGACACCCTTCAGTCCCTCATTATATAATCGTGCCAGCCAAACCCGTTCTTCATTCCAGGACGCAAGCTTCTTCAGTTTCACCGACAGTACCGCGGCCTGCAACTCGTCCAACCTCGAGTTGATCCCCACCTGATCACACTGAACCTTCGACGAGAATCCATAGTTTCTCAATTCTCTGATCCGGGCTGCTGCCTGGTGGTCGTCGGTGGTCACTGCTCCACCATCGCCAAGCGCACCGAGATTTTTGGTCGGATAAAAACTGGTCGCGTTGACGTGTCCAATAGAGCCGGTGGTTCGCGCTACCCCATCTGCCAGCCTGATTTTGGCCCCGTGCGCCTGGGCGTTGTCCTCGATCACCTCAAGATTGTGTTTTCGCGCCAGGTCCATAATGGCGCCCATGTCACAGGGGTTTCCGTACAAGTGAACCGGCAGAATTGCCTTCGTTCGTGAGGTGATTCGTTCTTCGATCAGACGCGTGTCCATATTGAACGTTTCCGGATCAGGTTCCACCGCCACGGGGACACATCCCGCATTCGTTATCGCCAGCCAGGTGGCGACGTAAGTATTCGCAGGCACCAATACTTCGTGTACTGCCGTGCCATCGACAGCCGCACTCAATCTGCCCGAACCCAGTCCCAGGGCGCGGATGGCCAACACCAGCGCATCATGCCCGTTGCCTGTACCCACGCAATGCCGCACGCCCGTGAAATCGGCGAATTCCGACTCGAATCCGGCCAATCGACTTCCCAGAATAAACCAGTTATCCTTTAATACAGACAGCAACGCATCGGCAATGGAAGCGTCGTGCACAGGCGCAAGCGTATTGAATGGGATCTGCTCCAAAGGGCGACAACTTGTGAAATCTAAAGTACAATTTCCTTATTTTCGGGCCTTATTTTGAATCCATACTAGATGAACTTTCAGAAAATCAACAATATAGCCGGCTGGTCCGTGTTCTTCGTGGCCTTGGCAACGTACTGGCTAACCATGGAAGAAACGGCGAGTTATTGGGACTGCGGCGAATTCATTGCAGTGTCGTATAAACTGGAAGTACCCCACCCTCCGGGTGCACCGTTGTTCTTGTTGATCGGCCGGATGTTCTCGTTCCTCGCCTTTGGCGATGTCACGAAAGTTGCCTACTGGATCAATTTTATCAGTGTGCTGGCCAGTGCATTCTCTGTGCTCTTTTTGTTCTGGTCGATCGTGCTCTTCGGCCGCAAACTTCTGAAAGCCGACAAACCTGAAGAGCTCACCGTCGAAAAAATGTGGGTACTCATCGGCGCGGGTCTGGTGGGGTCGCTCTCCTATACTTTCTCCGAATCAGCGTGGTTCTCGGCAGTGGAGGCCGAGGTATATGCCATGTCCTCCTTCTTCACAGCGTTTGTGGTGTGGGGTATTCTCAAATGGGAAGTGATCGACGACGAGTCAAAAGCAAACCGCTGGCTCATACTTATCTTCTATATGATGGGCCTGTCGATCGGGATTCACTTGTTGAACCTCGTGACAATTCCCGCCCTCTCTTTGATTTACTACTTCAAAAAATACAAGCCGACCACCTGGGGTGTCATAGCAACCATGGCTATCAGTCTCGCCATTATCTGGTTAATAAATGACTTTATCATCCCCGGACTTCCCACCTATTCGAGTTACTTCGAAATTTTCTTTGTCAATAGCCTTGGACTTCCATTCGGGTCCGGAGTGGTTGTCTTTGCCCTGATCGTGCTTGGAGCACTGGTGTTTGGCATTATGCACTCACAAAAGCATCAGAAAGTTGTGCTGAACACATTTCTCACGTCTTTGGCATTCATTTTAATTGGATACGCGTCGTATGCCCTGGTCGTTATTCGTTCGGGTGACAATCCTCCCATCGATGAAAATGATCCATCTGATGTCATGAGCTTCGTCAGCTATTTAAAACGCGAACAGTACGGAAGCCGTCCGTTGCTATTTGGACCTTACTTTACCTCGCAGCCCGTCGATATGAAAGAAGGTGCGGCAATCTATAAGAAAGGAAAAGACAAGTATGAGGTGAGCGACCACAAGTTCGAGTACGTGTATCCTCCGAATGAACAGACCCTGCTGCCGCGCGTATGGAGCTCCGAACATGCTGCCTCCTACCGCGAAAATCTGGGACTGGCAGAAGGGCAAAAACCCACATGGGCACAGAATATCGGGTTCATGTTTCAGCATCAGATCGGATGGATGTACGTGCGCTACTTCTTTTTCAACTTCGCCGGTCGTGAAAATGATATTCAGAACGCAGATTGGCTTGCCCCGTCGGGATGGTTCGAAGATCTTCCGGAGTTGCTCGAGAAGAACCGGGGGCACAACAATTTCTTCATGATCCCATTTCTACTCGGCCTGATTGGAATGTTCTATCAATCTTCCAACAACACGAAAAGCTTCGTTGTCGTATTGCTGCTGTTCGTGCTGACCGGCGTAGCACTGGTCATATATCTTAACTCTCCCCCTACTGAACCGCGAGAACGCGACTACATCTATGCCGGTTCCTACTATGCATACTGCCTGTGGATTGGGTTCGCGGTGATAGCTATGGCCCAGACGTTCGTACGATTCACCAAGAACCTCAAGACTGCCGCCGTGATCGCTACCGCGATTGGGCTTTCCGCACCCCTTCTGATGGCCGCGCAGGGTTGGGACGATCACGACCGTTCAAATCGCTACTTCTCCGTCGATTCAGCCGTCAACTACCTTCAGTCTTGTGCGCCGAATGCCATACTGTTTACGGGCGGTGATAACGACACCTTCCCTTTGTGGTATGCCCAGGAAGTTGAAGGCGTGCGCACCGACATGCGCGTGGTGGTGCTGAGCTACTACAACACCGACTGGTACATCGAACAGACCATGCGGCAGGCTTATACTTCTCAGCCGTTTCCCTATACGTTAACGGCCGATAACTACGCGCAAAATGGTTTGAATGACTATCTTCCTTATGCCGACGCAGGAATCAAATCGATGGATCTCGTGAAATTCCTTGAGCTGCTGAAGACCAACAACAAAGGACTTCTCCACCCCAACTATGGCGGTACACGCAACATGCTCCCCACAAAGGAGATTGTCCTGAAAGTAGATGTTGAAAAAGTAAAGGCCTTGGGCATCATACCCGAGGGCATGGACAGCCTCATTGTGCCTGAGATGCGCCTTCGCGTTCGCAGCAACGGGTTGGAGAAGAAAGACCTCGCGATGCTCGACGTGCTGGCTTCTACAAATTGGGAGCGTCCCCTTTACGTAAACAACACCTCACTGGCACAATTCAACGTCGACCTCAGCCGCTACGTGGTGCAGGAAGGCAACGCATACCGCATCCTGCCAGTTTACAATCCGCGTCCATTCACACAACTGGAACTGGTGAACACGAAGCTGAGCTACGAGAACATGCTAAAGAAGTTCCAGTTCAGAAACGTCGACAATCCAAAAGTTTACTACAACCAGGACTATCGCAACTTCATTCTCAATCACCGTAGCAGCTTCAACTCGCTGGCGCAGTTCCTCATACTGGAAGGCGATACAGCAAAAGCACGTGAAGTGTTGCTCTATGCGATGGCCAAAATGCCCGACGTATCGATTCCTTACGACTACACCAACGCACAAACGGTGGAGATGCTGTTCGAGGTGGGGGAAAAAGAGAAAGCACTGGAGATTGCGACCCTCATGGGACGACGTTCAGACGAACTTGCCGGGTATTACATCCGGAAGCATGACCTCGGCCGTGAACTGCAAGTGAACGTGGTTATCCTCGGCGAGTTGCAGCGCGTGCTGCATCAGTTCGGCGAATCAGAGCTGGCGGCAAAGATCGAAGCAGCTTATGAGAAGCATGCGGCTATTATGCAATCGGGTCGCGGACAGGGAGCGTATTAATTGACAATTGACAATTCGATTCTATCTTTGCGCGCTTATTTAATCAAACTATAATGGTCGTTCTGAAATTTGGAGGAACCTCTGTCGGAAAGCCCGAGCGGATGAAGAAGATTGCCGAACTTGTGTTAGGTACACCCGGTAAGAAGATTGTGGTTCTATCAGCCTTGTCTGGCACAACCAACACGCTGGTCACGATTGGCGACAATCTGCTGGCGGGTCAACATGCTAAGGCAGAAGAAGAAATCACCAAGCTTGAAAAACACTACCTGGCCTTCATCAAAGAACTTTATGATAGCGAATCATCCCTGGCCATCGGGCAGGAAATCGTGAGTCGCTTTTTCATTTTGATCAGGCTGCTGGCCGCGGGTCAGTTCGATGTTAAGAGCTATCGCGAGCTGCTGGCACAAGGCGAACTCATCTCTACAGAGTTGTTTTATCAGCACCTGCTGGAACGAAAGATCGGCACGCGGCTGTTGCCGGCCCTTTACTTTATGTCGATCGATGAGAACGACGAGCCAGAGCTGGAAAAGATCTCCGAGCGCCTCAAGCCACTTCTGAAGTCGCTCAGCCAGGTTGACATCATCATCACCCAAGGCTACATCTGTCGTAATCATCGTAATGAAATCGATAACCTCAAGCGCGGGGGCAGCGACTATACGGCATCGCTTATCGGAGCGGCTATACGCGCTGAAGAGGTGCAGATATGGACGGACATCGATGGCATGCACAACAACGATCCCCGGATTGTAAAGAAAACGATGCCCATTTCGGAATTGACATTCGATGAAGCTTCGGAGCTTGCCTATTTTGGTGCTAAGATTCTTCACCCGTCTACGATAGTCCCCGCGCAGAAGTACAATATTCCCGTTCGCCTCAAGAACACGATGGACGAAAAGGCCGCGGGCACGATCGTCACCAGCAAAGGCACAGAAGGAAGTTTTAAAGCGATTGCCGCGAAGGACGGTATCACCGCCATCAACATCCGTTCGTCGCGTATGCTCATGGCCTATGGATTCCTCCGCCGCGTTTTTGAGGTTTTCGAAAACCACAAGACACCCATCGACATGGTGACAACCGCCGAGGTCGCGGTTTCCCTGACCATCGATAACAACAGCCGCCTCAGCGATATCGAGACCGACCTGAAGAAATTCGGTATCATCAGCGTCGACAAGGACCAAACCATCATCTGCATTGTGGGTCAAAAAATCACCGAACAGAAGGCCGTACTCAAGAAGATCTTCGACGCACTCGACGAAGTTCCGGTACGCATGGTCTCTTGTGGAGGAAGTGCTAACAACGTGTCGATACTCATCGACAAGTCATACAAGGAAAAGGCACTGAACGCGCTCAACGAAGGCTTGTTCGATTTGAAATAACCTGTTGATCCATCTCCGTCACGTGGCTCACGTTATGTACGGACTGGCGGTTCCAGCATCGACCAAAAAATCAGATGTCCGTCGGGGAATGGTGCCGCCATTCCCCGATTGCATTTTTTTACCTTGTCGCTGCGAAGTCATTTGTCTAGACTTGCATGGGCAGGTCGCAAACCCAAGAGTTCGGAATTAACGCGATGACGAATGCGGACCACAAAACTCTTTAACGATTTTTTTGAAAAGGAGGGATCCGCCGGTCTCGTGCTCATAGGCTGTACGTTGGTCTCACTCGTTCTCGCCAATTCACCCCTGCAACAGCATTACCTCGCCATCTGGAACTACGAAACGGGAGGCCATCACTTATCACATTGGATCAACGACGGCCTGATGACCATCTTCTTCCTTCTTGTTGGACTCGAGTTGGAACGAGAAATATATGTGGGCGAGCTTTCCACTTTGCATAAAGCTATGCTTCCGGTCGTGGCTGCCTGCGGCGGTATGATCGTGCCCGCTGCGCTGCATATGGCCTTTAACTACGGTACCCCTACACAAAGTGGTGCGGGCATCCCCATGGCAACGGATATCGCCTTTGCCCTCGCAGGATTATCACTCGTGGGCAGAGGCGTACCTGTTTCACTAAAAGTTTTCCTTACGGCACTCGCCGTTATCGACGACCTCGGGGCCATTCTTATTATCGCGCTCTTCTACACCGACACGCTGCAATGGACCAATCTCATAATTGCCCTCTCAACCTTTGGGTTATTGCTGGTTTTCAATCGGCTTGGAGTTCGAAGTTTAATACCCTATCTGATCGGCGGCGCCATCATGTGGTGGTATATGCTTCATTCCGGCATTCATGCTACCATCTCCGGCGTGCTGTTAGCGTTCGCTATCCCTTTTCAGAACGGCGACGAAAAATCCACCTCCTATGTACTGCAAAAGTTCCTGCATCAACCGGTCGCTTATATTATCCTTCCGTTGTTTGCACTGGCCAATACGAGCGTCATGCTGCCCGATGGCTGGATTCATCGCCTCACAGAACCCAACAGCCTGGGCATCTTTGTGGGGCTGGTCATTGGTAAACCATTAGGTATCTCCCTTTTTTCGTACGTATCCACTGCCTTGAAGCTGACGCGACTTCCAGAGGGAATTAATTGGAGGCATATCATCGGCGCCGGAATGCTGGGTGGTATTGGTTTTACCATGTCGATCTTCATCACCTTGCTGGCATTCGATGATCCACAGGTCATCGATCAATCGAAGATCGTAATTGCGTTCTCGTCTACGATCGCCGGCGTGGCCGGCTACCTGTATCTCACCATGGCTACCGGCACGAGGCAGGATGAAGCCAATGCTTAGTAAAACGCACAAAAGAACTAACGACTAAAGACTCAGGACTTACTGACTATGAATATCGCCATTGATTACGGGAACTCGTCGGCCAAACTCGGCATATTTGACGGCCGCGAACTGGTTGAGCATCGCGTATTTCCTTCTCCCGACGAACTCCGGCACTTCCTGCAAAACTTTTCTGGCGAATGCCTCATCATTAGTTCGGTTTCTATGGATGCCGCAGAGGTGTCGTCGTGGGCCAATAAAGTAAAAACGCGTTTCATCTTGAATTCTGCCCTGCCGCTACCCATAAAGAATCAATACGCGACGCCTGAAACCCTGGGAGTCGACCGGATCGCCGGTGTTTGTGGCGCGCAAGCGCTATTTCCGCACACGCCGAGTCTCGTGATCGATGCCGGGACTTGCATCACCTACGATATTTTGGATGGCGATGGAAATTTTTTGGGTGGAGGCATTTCACCCGGGCTGCGCATGCGATTCCAGGCAGTTCACACGTTTACTAAGCGACTGCCGCTGGTAGAGCCGGCCGATAAAGCACCGTTGATAGGCGATAGTACTGAATCCTGCATCCAGAGCGGGGTTGGAAACGGTTTGGTCGCGGAAATGGGCGGAATCGTCGCGCAATACAGCTCTCAGTTCCCTGATTTAAGGGTGATTTTAACCGGAGGCGACGCACGCTTTTTTGAAAACAAACTGAAAGAACCCATATTTGCGGTCCCTGAATTGGTTCTCAGCGGTCTAAACAGCATTCTGATACATAATGCGCGGTAAGAAGTGGTTTTTGATAGTTGCTGTTGTAATGTCCGCAGCAAAATCCTGGGGTCAGGCAGCGCCGTCTCCATTTACAACCTATGGCCTTGGTGAGTTTTACGGCAATGGCCTGATTCACAACCAGGGCACGGGTACTGGTGTGGCACAGCCGCAATACTGGTATGTTAATAATCAGAACCCGGCTCTGCTGGTGTTCAACAACATGTCGGTCTTCCAGGTTGGCGTTGTGGGAGAATCGCGCAGCATTAAGGGCGACACAACGAACGAGAAGAATTCTGGCGGGAACCTCAATTACATCGCTATGGCCTTTCCGGTCAAGGTTACCAAATGGACAACCAGCATTGGATTGATGCCCTACACGAATGTTGATTTTAGTTTTCAATACGAAGACTACGCGCGCGATCCACAGGGCGCAGTGGTCGACACCTTGATTACAAGGGAGACCGGATCTGGCGGCCTTACCCAGGTGTATTGGTCGAACGGCGTTCGACTTACCAAAGACCTCAGCGTCGGACTGCGCGCCGCATACATGTTTGGTCCCATATCCAATGTGTACACCAATGTGCTGACTACGATGCCCAATCAAGGCGACCCTTATCTGGTCAACATCGAGAACAAGAAGAACCTCAAAGGTTTCAATTTTGGCCTGGGCGTCTCATACAGTAAGGATTCGCTCGGCCGCAGAAAGGACCGACGCCTTAGCTTTGGAGCCGTGTATACGCTGGCCGCCAACTACAAGACGAAGGTTTCAAACCTGATCTCAAGAACTTCCCTTGCCGGTGATACGATTGAGAAATACACGATATCGAGCGACGACGGCAACGTCCACCTTCCTGAATCTTATTCCTTTGGAATCTCCTATGCACGCGGCAGCCGCTGGAACATAGGCACCGAATTTTTTTACCAGGACTGGAGCAAGTTCAAAAGCGTTAGTTCCGAAGATGAAGGTCTGGTGGAAACCTGGCGGGTCGCGCTTGGTGGTGAATTCACGTCTGATCCTTATGCGTTGGAAAACTACCTCAAACGCATCACTTTCAGGGCGGGGCTTGCTTATCAGGAATACCCCTATTACGCGAACAATGCTCGCGTCAAGGATTATGGCATAAATCTTGGATTCTCTCTTCCGGCCGGGCGATCGAGTGTTGACCTGGCGGCGCAAATTGGAAAGCGGGGTGACAAGTCTGTGAATGTGCTGGAAGAAACTTACTTCAGAATTTTCTTCGGGATCACCTTCAACGACCAGTGGTTCATCAAACG
>DATHKA010000148.1:0-2250 GCA_035489615.1 Chryseolinea sp. | reverse complement strand
GCCTGATTTCATCCGCACCCGAATGAACCAGAACGAAGGTCATCTTGCGAATGGCATTCGCAGCGACGACAGACCTTCAAATCGTGTTCCAGCGATGTATGAGAGTGGCAAGGGCATAGCTTTCGGAGCGGCCCTGGACATTAAAAGTGATTGGGGGTATTGGATTTTTTATGCGTCGTTAAGAATGGTGTTGGGTTTTGACATCAATATCTCGCAAGATGGCGGGCGCGTATGTGACGATGGAAGAGTACCAGGCACAGCAAGCGGCTGGTTCGGTCAGGGACAGGCCTATGCGGGAATCGAAGGTTCCATCGGCATTTACGTGGATCTTTTATTCGTGGAAGACTCTATTAATATTGCAACGGTTGGTGCCGTTATCTCGATGGTCGCGAAGCTTCCCAATCCGGAATATTTTGCGGGAACAGCCAGCCTATATTATTCGTTATTGGACGGATACATTTCAGGGGACTGCAACTTCAAGTTCGAAATCGGTGAAAATTGCGTCGTTACGAACTCAAGTATGCTCGACGGCATGCAACTCATCCAGGACATGCAACCCACGGGCACAAATGTATCTACCTTGTCCGACGTCAAGACGCTTTTCACTTTCCCAATAGACAAAGAATTAGAATTGGAAGAGATCACAGCCGAAAACGAAGTGCTCATCAAAAAATTCAAGCCCTATATTAAAAAATATGAACTGTATAAAAAGAAGAATGGGACGAGAACGCTGGTAGACGGACAGACCACTCGCATGGAACAGAACAATAAAGTGGCGCTACGTCTTCACGCTGATGCTTTGGAATCTTTCACCGAGTATGAAGCGGATATTGATGTTCGTGTGCTTGCTTACGTAAATAATCAATGGGTGCCGGTGAAGAGAAACGACGTAGAGTTCAGTGAAAAGAAAACCGTCACTTTCAAGACCACCGAAAGGCCAGCCACATTGCTTGAAAATGAATCCTGGCCTTTTGCCAACGAACGTTTCTTCCTGCAGAATTCTGGACTTGAGCCGATCGACAACAGTTATGGCTTAGGTGGCGATGACGTCGGAACAAACTTCAGGTCGAGAGGGAAAAAAGGATATATAAAAGTCGGCCAACAGCGTTACCTGTTCCAGAACACAGATGACGGACAGTATGCGCCAACGCATCGGGTGGGCCAGCAGATGACCAGGTCCGTTAACTACAGGGCAATTTTCACGCCGGAAAGTGGCGCTCCCCTGGAGACCGCCATGGAATTTATTGATGGGGTGCCCGCTATTGAATTCGCCATTCCCCAACTGACCAACAGCACTACTTACCGGATTGATATTGTCAGACGAATCAATAACGGTGTAAGGGACGTTGACCTTAATGAGTTTACGGTGCGCGAAGAAATAAAAGAAATCGATCTGAACAACCGGATCGAGCTCAATACGTCACTTGAGGACCTGGACAGGTCGACCGTGAGAATAAAGACATCGTCTTTTGTGGGACAAGCCAAAACCGATCCGCCGGAGAGGATAATTTATAGCTATCGTTTCAGGACCAGCCAGTATAATAATCATCGGGAAAAGCTGGCCACCATAGCGTTCAACATTTCTTCGAACGTGACCCTCGGAATGAGGTCCTGGAGTATGAGCTCGGGAGAAAAATTTGAGAAATACGACTTGCCGGCAACGATAAACCAGGCGCAACATTTCAATCCTTCTGAGGCTAAACTCCTTTATCAACTCACGACTCCCGACATCGGCAAGGAACAACCCGCGGGTATTCATTGGAAATTCAAAATCTATAACTCGATAAGGCAGGGATATATTGATTATCTGCATGGCGTTGCTCACGATACCAAGGTAGATAATGGACATGGAAGTTATGCACTACCATCCCTCTCAAATGCCACGATGAATTATTTCAGTGGTTATGTAAGGTCGAAGGCTTTTGCATTACCTGTTAGCGAAGTGCTCGTGACGTCGCCCTACTTCGCTTCCACTGGTCTGGCAGAACCGCTAAGTACAAGCCAGCGAGGCAACAGTAGTGGTATTGTAGCCCCTCCGCGTGCAATGGGAGTGGCAACTGCAACGACGGCTGCTCAGCCACCTCAACTATCTGCGCCGGCGCTTTCGGTTAGCGCCGACGATGGCATACCGAAGACGGGGATCACAGACGCAGCGAATCTTATGATGCTCATTCAATTTAACGCGATGCTCTTCAAATTATACGATGTCAATGACTACGTTCCGAACACCACCCATTTGTCGCAGTTCAG
>DATHKA010000147.1:0-7803 GCA_035489615.1 Chryseolinea sp. | reverse complement strand
CCTTCTGGAAAACGGCCAAAGCGCGTACCGCCCGTGCCCAGCGCCCAACTGGGTACGGCCACCTGCAGCGACTGTACCGTCGCGACGAGATCAGAAAAAATGTGATCCGATAACTCCTGGGTGTTCTTCAGATACTCGAGGCCCGACAAATGTTTCTGGCGTTGTTTGGCTTCTACTCCCGTGATTTCGCTCGTCATAAAATGCGGGTTATTGTCGGCTCAAGTTATTGAATTAAAGCCATAATCGCTCCGCGGTACAGCGGCAAGGCATGATATAGCAGGATAGTTGTGCGGGCGTGAAGCGACAATTTCCCATATTACCGACCTATTTTCCATCGCTTGACTCGCCAACCAGCCATACTCATTTTTGACATCGGTAAAACCGCCAAGAAGGTGCTCGTGTTTGACCGGTTGTTCAACGTGCTCGAAGAGCAATCGGAAACATTTCGTGAGATCCGCGATGACGACGAGTTCCCTGCAGAAGACTTGCTGCGCGTGTCCGCATGGATGAAGGACCGCTACCAGCACTACCTTGATCATCCGGCCTACGAGATCACGCATTGCAATGTGTCGGGCTACGGAGCAAGCCTGGTGAATCTTGACGAGCGCGGCGAGGTGGTCATGCCGTTCTATAATTACCTCAAGCCCTTTGCTGCACCAAGCGCGAGACTTTTCGCCGGCCAGTACAATGCGAACAATCAGGTTTGCGTTGATACTGCGTCACCCTATCTGGGCCTCCTGAATTCCGGATTACAACTGTTCTGGCAAAAGCATGAGCGGCCGCAATTGTTCAAGCGCATAGCCAATACGTTACACCTTCCGCAATATTTTTCGTCTTTATTGACCGGTAAGTTGTTTACCGAAATTACGAGTGTCGGCTGTCATACGATGTTATGGGACTATCGAACCCATGATTACCATGCCTGGGTGAAGCGCGAGGGGCTTGATCGGCTGTTTCCGCCGATGGCAGAAACCACGCACACCATTTCAAAAAACGTCGGGCCAAGAACTGTTCAGCTCGGCGTTGGTGTCCACGATAGTTCGGCGGCCCTCATGCCCTACCTGGCCACGCAACACAACCCATTCCTTTTATTGTCTACCGGTACCTGGAACATTTGTTTCAATCCGTTTAGTGACACACCACTTTCAGCTGGCGAACTTGCGTCCGACTGTCTGTGCTATCTCACTTTTCAGGGTCGTCCCGTCAAAGCATCGCGCATATTTCTCGGACACGAACACGAAATGCAGACACATCTCCTGGCCGAACACTTCCACGTCGAACCGGACTATTACAAGTCGGTCCGGTTTAGCCCGGATGTTTTCGAGCGGCTGTCGAGACCCGACGACCCGCATCGGCCCTTCTACCCCATAGGCATGGAAGGAACCGGGCCGCTACCCGGAAAGTCGCCGCATCATACACAGCTCAACAGTTTTGCCAACATGGAAGAGGCGTACCACCAGCTGGTCCGTTACCTCGTGCAATGGCAGTTGCTGTCGATCAAACTGGTCGACCCATCAGACACTATCAAAGACCTCATTGTTGTAGGAGGTTTTACGCGGAACACGGTGTTTCTGGAAATCTTGACGCGCACGATGCCGAATAGAAACGTGCTGATCTCTGATCACCCCCGGGCTAGTGCACTGGGAGCTGCCTGGCTCGTCTGCGGCAAAGACGGTTATGCCGGCAACGAGCATTTGCTAAGCGTATCGCCCTACGCGTAATCCCGCGTCGGCACAGGCGACTCGCTATCTCCGGCCGGCGGCACGGTAAGGTTATGAAGGAACGTGATGTGCCGGTGCTCCTCCTCAAACGATTCGTGCACGTGATGCTCCTTCTGGTTAGTGATGTAATCAAATACTTTCTGTACCTGCGACTCGCTAACGCTAAAGGCGGTGAACCCAGGTTGCCACGAGAACTTTTGAATGCTAAGGTGATTTTGATTGATCCAGCGCGACGACTGCCCTTTTAATTTGCGCATGACGTCGCCCGCGGAACGCCGGGGATGTAGCAGGAAGAGCAAATGTACATGATCCGCCATGCCATTCACCATGCGCAAGGGACATCCCGCTTCCATCAACAGGTCATGAAAGAAGTTCTGCAGCCGACTCTCCAGCGCGGTCGTGATGAGTTGTCGTCCCCCCCGGGTCGCCAGTATAGCGTGAATCCAAAGCTTCGTCTGCGGCTCCGTCATGCGTGTTGCAGGTTATCATCCAATCGATCAATCTATGTAATTTTTTCGATGTGACGTACGCCATAAAGTGTTTTGAACGATATTCGGTGCCTACAACCACCGCACAATGAAAACTACCTGCATGCTTTTCATGGTATCCCTGACCGTATTGTCCGGTTGTCGGCCGGACCGTCAACAGGCGTCAGAAGCTTCGATTCAGGAAACGAAGAAAACCTTCCCGGAAGCGGCCAAAGACATGACTATTTATGAGGTGAACATTCGTCAGCATACGATACCCGGCACTTTTAAGGCATTTCAGGAAGACCTTCCCCGGCTGAAACAACTCGGCGCCGATATTCTGTGGATCATGCCGGTACAGCCTATCGGAGAGAAGAATCGGAAAGGCACCATGGGCAGCTATTATTCCATCAAGGATTACAAGTCGGTGAATTCGGAGTTTGGCACACTCGACGATTTCAAGGCATTGGTAAGGGCTGCACATGAACAGGGATTTTATGTTATTCTGGATTGGGTTCCCAATCACACCGCCTGGGATCATACGTGGATCACTGCGCATCCCGAATACTACATGACCGATAGCGCCGCCACCGAGGTAGCCAAGACACTTGACGTGGCGAAGGATTACTATAAGAAGAAAGGCGTCGGTAACCTCGTGTACGAGGCAGATTGGGATGACATTGCTCTGCTTAGTCACTATGTACCAGGCACGAGAAAGGCGATGATAGATGCCATGAAGTTTTGGATCACAGAGACGGATATCGATGGTTTCCGCGCCGATCATGCCGGGCACGAAATACCGATGTTCTTCTGGAACGAGGCCATGGCACAGCTGAATCCATTGAAAGATTTGTTCTGGTTAGCCGAGTGGGACGAACCCCGAATGCACCTGGAATTCGATGCAACCTACGATTGGAAACTCCTTCACCTCACATCGCAAGTCGCCAACGGAAAGGCTACTGCTGAAGACATACACAACCACATTCGCCGCGACGTAGCCAGCTATGGCGTAAACGCCTTCCGTCTGAACATGATCAACAATCACGACGAAAATTCCTGGCAAGGTACCGTTCGCGAGCGTTACGGTGATGGCGAACGCGCCTTTGCCGTGTTTTCATTTACGGCATACGGCACACCCATGTTGTATAGCGGACAGGAGGTTGGCCTGAACAAGCGCCTGAAATTCTTCGAGAAAGATTCCATTCCGATGGATGATCCCGGCGGCTACTTTGCGTTCTACCAGAAGCTGAATGAACTGAAAGCATCCCACGCGTCTATCTGGAATGGTGCCTATGGCAGTATTCCGGAAAAGATAGCCGATGGCAATGATCGGGTTTTTAGTTTCCGCCGGAAGCGCGAGGATCAGGAACTGATCGGCATCATCAACATGACCCCGCAGCCTCAGGAGATTGTGATTCCGGCTATACCCGAAGGTTTCAAAGATGCTTTTACGGGCAAGGTGCTATCTCCGGGAAAAACGACGCTTGAGCCCTGGCAATATTATGTGCTCACAGCAAATTAGGAGTCACGCGAAAGCACTTTCCTCACATCCCCAGGGATGTTATTCGAAATTTAGCCTTATAGTATAAATGACCATAAGTAAATCACTGTACCGCCTCTCCGCTTTGAATGTCTGTACACACGTGCTCCGCGCCGGCATCTTCCTGCTGGTAATGGCCACTGCTTTTGAGTCGGCGGCGCAACGCAACTTCAAAGTTGTTGGATTCTTTACCGCCCTTCACGATCGTGCGCATATCACCTACGTGCGAGAGGCTAACAAGTGGTTCGCCGCCCAGGCCAAACGGTATCATTTCACCTACGATTCAACAAGCAATTGGGATAATCTGAATCCCGGCTTCCTTAGCCAGTGCGCGGTGGTCGTGTTCCTTGACACGCGTCCCGAAAAGCCGGACCAGCGAGAAGCATTTAAGCAGTATATGCAAGGCGGCGGCGGATGGATCGGCTGCCATTTTTCGGCGTTCGCACTAAATGATTCCGACTATCCTCAGAACTGGGACTGGTATCACAACACGTTTCTCGGATCAGGCGAATACGGTAGCAACACCTGGCGTCCAACAGCGGCCGTGCTGACAATTGAAAACCCGAGACATCCGGTCATGAAAGGATTGGCTCATACGTTTACGTCACAGCCGAACGAATGGTATCGCTGGAAAAACGACCTGCGGAAGAATACAGACATTGAAGTGCTGGTGTCTATTGATCCGACGAGCTTTCCTTTAGGCACAGGACCCAAACCTCACGAGATCTGGCACAGCGGTGACTATCCCGTGGTATGGACCAACCGGAAATTCCGGATGCTGTACCTGAACATGGGTCACAACGACATCGACTATGAGGGAGGAACTAATAAGCAGTTATCATCCACCTTCGGCAATCCCGCCCAGGATCAGTTGATGCTCAACGCCTTGATATGGCTCGGCAGGGGGAAATAGGGCCCTGAGACTACGCGGCCCATCCAGAATTTATCAGACCTGCGTTAAGCATTCGCGAGGCTTCGATCCAGGTGCACATAACCTCCATCGACATGAATGAGTTGTCCCGTAGTGTGGCTGGACCGTTGTGAAAGGAGAAATGCAGTCATGTTGGCGATCTCCTCGGATGTCGTCATGCGATTTCCCAGCGGGATCTTCGACTCGATCTCGGCGAGCTTACCCTTGGGATCAGGCAGGGTTGCAATCCATTTTTCATAGAGCGGCGTCCAGCACTCGGCCACGATAATGGCGTTTACGCGAATGTTATACTTCAGCAACTCCACCGCCCACTCGCGTGTCAAAGCGCTGCGCCCGCCATTGGCAGCCGCATAGGCCGACGTATTTCCCTGGCCCGTTTCGGCAGTCTTAGATCCAATGTTCACAATGGCTCCCTGAGATTGCTTCAGCGCAGGAAGCGCGTAGTGAGCCATCAGGTAATAGTGCACCACATTTTTGTGCAGGGAAGCGATAAAGGCTTCGTAGTTACCGTGTTCGAGTCCGACACCGTCATTCACACCTGCGTTATTCACCAATCCATCGATTCTCCCGAACTCCGCCAATATGGCTTTCACGGCCGTTTCAGATTCTTCGGGCCGCGTAAGTTCGGCAACGACCTGAGAAGCTTTCTTGCCGGTCTGCTTGAGGTGGTCTACCACCCGAAGATTATCTTCTTTGCTGCGACCTACAACCACCGGAATGGCACCCTCGTTAGCCAATACGTTGACGATCCCCTCGCCGATTCCTTTAGCGCCGCCTGTGACGACGATGACTTTATTCTGAAGACCTAAATCCATAGTCAGAAAATTGAGCGTTATAATTTGTAAAACCTCGTGGCCGTTGTTCCGAAGATAAGCTCTTGTTCGGACTTCGTGAATGAAGCGAAATGATTTTTCACGATATTGACTACCTGTTCGTATTCGGAGGCCAGCAGGCACACGGGCCAGTCGCTGCCGAACATGAGCCTTTGCACGCCGAAAGCCTCCACAACGGCGTCAATATACGGCGTCAGTTCCGCTTCCCTCCACATGTCCCAGTCGGCCTCGGTCACCATGCCAGATACCTTGCAATACACGTTCGGAAAAGCAGCGATGCTGCGCATGTCGGCGCGCCAGCCGTCAATTTCCCGATTCTTGACGTACGGCTTGGCCAGGTGGTCAATGACGAAAAGTTGGTTGGGAAACATAGCTACTAATTTCCTGACGAACGGTAACTGATCGGGATAGACGAGTATGTCGTACGTATATCCATATCGTTGCAACTCAGCGACACCACGCATGAAGTCGGGGCGAAGCATAAAGTCCCGTTGCTTTTCGCCCTGCAGCACATGACGGAACCCCTTTAACACCTTGTTGTGCGCCCCTTGAGCGAGACGCTCGGAAATATCGTCCGCCTGCAGGTCAATCCAACCGACAATGCCTTTGATAAAGTGATATTGCCAGGCTAGTGACAGCAGAAACTCCGTCTCTGCATCGGATTGATCGGTTTGTACCAGTACGCAACCGTCAAACCCGTGTACGTCGAGTAGCGGTTTGAGATCCTGTGGATAGAAGTCGCGCTGGATCCGTTTCATCGACTCGTCGATCCACGCATCGCGAACGGGGTCAAATTTCCAAAAGTGTTGGTGTGCGTCAATTCGGGGCATGCGTCCGGTCAAAGTTCAAATATCTTTTTCATCAGTACCCATTTCTCGCCGGGCTTGGCAAACGGCAATGACTTTTGATATCGCGACATCAGTGCCTCCCACTCCTGTACCTTGGGATCTTCGGCATCGCTCCTTGCCTTGTCTTCGAGCGAAAACAGATCTACCGTTTCCATAATTGTAAACATCCGGTTCCCCGCCCGATAAATATCGAACCTGGTAATGCCCGTTCGCGTAATACTGTCGTGAATCTCCGGCCAGATGTTGGCGTGCCATCGTTCATACTCCTCAATCAAAGTCGGGTCATCTTGCAAATCCAGTGCAAAACAATAGCGTTTCATGGTAAGGGTTGATAATATTTGTCTCGTGAAAATACACTGCGATGATCAAAAGTTTATCGGCAAAACGACAATCCTTCAGCAAAACCGTTCTGTCAGGAAGGGAAAACTCCCCAGGAGAGGCTCATTCGTTAGATAAATTTCATCCCCTCATGGTCCAACTGACTATACTTGTCCCGGTCGAACACGTAATAGAAGGCACCTTTGCGCGAGGATTCTTTTTCCTTCTCATTCAGTTTGTTGAGAATTCCCAGCGAAAGGACTTTGCGCGTGAAATTTCGTTTGTCAATAGGGCCTTCATATATCGCCTCGTAGAGGTTCTGTAACTGCGGCAGCGTGAACTTCGCAGCGAGCAACTCGAAGCCTATGGGATGACTAGCCACTTTCTCCTGAAGACGTTCCCTGGCTTTCCTCACCATCTCCGTGTGATCGAAGATCAGGGGAGGTATCTCGTGTAGCGGAAACCACCTTGCCTCATGGGCGCGTTGCAACTGCTCCGTATAGTCGGCAATCTTGATGAGCGCGTAATAGGCAATTGACACCACACGTCCCGCTGCATCGCGGTTGACGTCGCCGAAACAATACAGTTGCTCCATGTAAATGTCCGATAGGCCCGTCAAGTCGCGAAGGACGCGAGACGCTGCGTTATCCACACTCTCCGCGGCGTTCACGAATCCTCCCATCAGCGACCATTTGCCGAGCTCAGGCTCGAATCCCCTCCGTATGAACAGACCCTGCAATTGACGACCATCAAATCCGAAAATGATGCAATCAACGGCTATGAGAATGCTGTCGTCGTGATGGTACTGCGAAATGTGCATGGCTGGTGTCGATAACTTACTGACCGTTCAATATGACCCAAGTTATTATAAAAACAGGAGTTCTTATGCATCTGAAGGACATGGTGACGGCTATCCATACACCACTTCGCCCAGCCGCAGCTGATTTTTGAACGCGTACAGATCTGTTCGCTGGTCGATCAACACACATTCGATGCCCGCCATTTCAGCAAAGTCCTGGAGGCACTCAGTAGACAGATTCTGACTGTAGCAAGTGTGATGCGCGCCACCGGCGTAAATCCAGGCGGCACACCCAACGGCCATGTCGGGCAGCGGCTTCCACAGGGCGCGGGCCACGGGCAACTTG
>DATHKA010000146.1:0-14028 GCA_035489615.1 Chryseolinea sp. | reverse complement strand
GGACGCGGATGATGTTTTGGCAACCACAACAGTGTCGGTGACGGATTACCTGGCACAGCCTGACGTAAAATACGCCGGCGCCAACGACGCAGGGCTCAAGCAAATCATCACACAGAAGTATATTGCCTTCTTCCAGAATTCAGGACAAGAAGCGTACTTCAACTTTCGTCGTACGGGCTTTCCCATCTTCGACAAGGGTCCCGGCACCGGTAATGGCGGAAACATTCCGCGCCGGTGGTTGTATCCGCTCTCGGAGGCCACGAACAATACGGCAAATTATAACGCGGCACTCGCGCGGCAGTTTGGATCGGCCGTGGACGATCTCGACAATGACCTTTGGGCTGAACAATAGCCATAGGGTTGCGGTCCGCGCAACAGCACTCGATAGTGCTGTGGCTGCGGCCGCTGTTTTCTTTGCCTTGAATTTTAATCCGCTTCAAAAGTTTTTATAAAACAGTACTATGATGATGAGATTACTCCTTATGGCGTGCTGCCTATCGGTCGTTCCCGCCTTTGCCCAGAAGAACAAAACGCAGAATGTCATTCTCGTGACACTCGACGGGATGCGTTGGCAGGAAATATTTAATGGCGCAGATTCGTCCTTCATGAACCAACAGCAACATCTGAAAGACGGTATGCTCCGGGAGAAATACTGGCGTGATGATCTTCAGGCGCGACGGGCAGCGCTGTTTCCGTTTCTTTGGAAGACCATGGCGACTCAGGGACAACTGTATGGAAATCGACAGGCAGGAAGTTTTGTGAACGTCACAAACAACCAATGGTTTTCCTATCCGGGATACAACGAGATCCTTACGGGTAAAGCAGACGATGCAAGGGTAAATAGCAACGACAAATTTTACAACCCGAACCAGAATGTACTCGAATTCATTCAGTCGAAGCCTGGGTTTTCAAAAAAGGTCGTGGCTTTCACATCGTGGGATGTTTTCCCTTACATTATCAACGATAAACGCAACCATATTCTGGTGAGTGCAGGGCAGGTTTCCGCCCCCAATCCAACGAATGAGACTGAAAATATGCTCAATAAATTGATGCGTTCCGTCCCGAATCCCCTGGGTGAAGTGCGACTCGATGCATTTACGTTTTACTATGGACTGGAATTCATGAAAAAGAATAAACCCAGGGTCATCTACTTCTCTTTTGATGAAACGGATGACTTTGCGCATGCTGGAGAGTATGGAGCATACCTGAACTCGGCACACGCTACGGATGGATTCCTCTCGGAACTGTGGGCCTACGTTCAAAACGATCCGGATTATAAGGGTACTACTTCGATGGTTATAACGGTTGATCATGGCAGGGGGCCAGGGAAGGATGATTGGAAGCATCACGGCGGCAAAATAGCGGGTGCGGACCAGATTTGGATGGCGGTCATTGGGCCAGATAGCCCATCCGTTGGCGAGGTGAAATCGGGTCAGATTTATCAAAAACAGGTTGCGCAAACGCTGGCATCTTTACTGGGGTTCACCTTTAAATCGGACCCAGGGCAGGGGGATGCTGTGGCGAGTGCAACAAATAAATGACAATTGTCAATTATTGTATTGGCTCATCGTTCTATCCAGTCCCGCCGTGCAAAAAGAGAGGATCATTTCGTTCGCGCGGGCAATGACGTCGGGTAATGCCTTGAATTCGTCTTTGCTGAAGTTGCTAAGAACGTAATCGACCTGGCGACCCTTGGAATAATTGTCTCCTACGCCAACGCGGAGCCTGGCATATTCTTGACCGTTCAATGCCAGTTCGATGTCTTTTAGGCCATTGTGTCCTGCAGCGCTGCCTTTGCCGCGCATACGAAGGCTTCCGAAAGGCAAAGCAATCTCGTCAACGATCACTAACAGATTTTCTTTGGGAACCTTCAGCTCTTGCAGCCAATACGCAATGGCCTTGCCGCTGAGATTCATATAGGTAGTGGGTTTGATGAGATGAATTGAACGGCCCTTGTGCTTGATTTCGGCGTGCATCGCCAGCCGTTCCGTTGTGAAGTCGGTCTTGTGCACGTCGGCCAGCTGATCGAGTATGAGGAAACCGGCGTTATGTCGCGTGAGTTCGTACTCGGGGCCAATGTTTCCCAGTCCTGCGATAAGGTATTTCATAAATCGAGTATCTAGTAAAAAGTCCTTAGTCTTTAGTTGTTTTTAGTGTGAATAGTTTATCAGAGCCGCTCTGAAGACTAATTACTAATGACAACTCAGGACTAAGGACTAAAAACTAAAGACTAATATTATTTTTTGCCTTCGTCTTTCTTCGCAGGTTCCGCCTTCTTGGCATCGCCAGCTACAGGAGCAGCGGCGCCTTCAGCAGGAGCAGCAGCAGCTTCTTCAGCAGCAAGTTTAGCAGCACGGGGAACTTCAACCACGGCAACAGATGCCTGTTTAGGATCCATGAACTCAAGTCCTTGAAACTTGATGTCAGAAACTTTAATAGCGTGGTGGAAGTCGAGCTCCGTAACGTCTACGTCAATGTGATCAGGCAAATCCTTGGGAAAGGCCAGGACTTTCAAAGACGAGCGCTTCTGAACCAGCGTTCCGCCCTTGGAGACGCCGGGAGCCTGGCCAACCATACGAGCGGGTATGTTCATTTTGATCTTGCGGTCTTCCGCGATGCGCAGAAAGTCGGCGTGAAGAATAATCTCACTAACCGGGTGGAACTGCACTTCCTGAAGTATAGCCTGTGACTCCTCGCCTTCGATGTTCAGATGAACAAAGTGAGCTTCGTTCGTGTAAACAATTTCACGGAAGAGGATCATCGGTGCATAGAAATGTACCTGGTTGTCGCCTCCGTAAAGTACACAGGGAACATTCCCGTCGTCGCGTAGTCTTTGTGAATCAGACTTACCGAGATTTGCTCTTCGATACCCTATAATCTCAATAGTTTTCATAAATGGTTATTTGTTTTGTGATTAATTACAATTTGATGAACAGCGAACTGATTGATTCGTTGTCGTGGATCTTCCGGATCGCTTTGGCATACAGCGTGGATACCGTCAATACCTTGAGCTTTGACGCAGGCTGCTTCAGCGGAATGGTGTCGCTCACCGCTATTTCTTCCAGGACAGAACCTTCGATGTTTTCGTACGCCTTTCCGGAAAGGACTGCGTGTGTACAAACAGCACGCACGGACTTCGCGCCTTTTTCCTTTAGCAATGCCGCGGCTTTGCAAATGGTTCCCGCCGTGTCGATAAGGTCGTCTACGAGCACCACGTCTTTGCCTTCCACTTCACCAATCAGACGCATCGATTCGATCTTGTTGGCTTCTTTTCTGAACTTGTCACAAACTGCGAGTTCGGCGTTGAAGTACTTGGCGAATTGGCGTGCGCGTTTGATGCCGCCGACGTCGGGCGACGCAAACATGATGTCGGGTAGATTGAGTGACTTCAGGTAAGGCACAAAAATGTAAGAACCATCGAGGTGATCAACCGGAATGTCGAAGAAGCCCTGAATCTGATCTGCGTGAAGATCGCAAGCCATAATGCGCGTGGCGCCTGCGGCGGAGAGAAGGTTCGCGATTAGCTTGGCCGCGATAGCAACCCGTGGCTTGTCCTTTCGATCCTGCCGAGCGTAGCCAAAATAGGGGATCACGACGTTGATGCTGGAAGCACTCGCCCGCTTTGCTGCATCGATCATCAGGAGGAGTTCCATCAGGTTATCGGCAGGGGCAAAGGTGGACTGAATCAGGAAAACCTCGTGGCCACGCACAGACTCAGCAATGAAGGGCGACATTTCCCCATCACTGAACTGCTGATAGTTCACTTCTCCCAGCGGTTCGCCGTATGCATTGGCGATCTTTTCCGCGAGGTAGGCAGTTGCACGTCCACTAAAAATCTTGACAGACATGATTTTAAGGTTTCCTCCCAATCGACTACCAGTGGTGCAAACGTTAGCAACATCCCGTAGTTAACGAAAGAATCCCGCTATGCGGGATTCTTTCTTTTGGTTGTCCGACCAGGGCTCGAACCTGGACTTTCCTGAATCAAAATCAGGCGTGTTGCCAGTTACACCATCGGACAAAATTCCCACTTGCGGTGGGGCGACCATTTTGGGCTTGCAAATGTAGAACTATTCTGGAAAAATCTGAATGTCCGCGCCTGATTTGTAGGAAAATGGACTAGAAAGCTGTCCACATTTTCAGGCAAATTAGCCCCAATAGGGCATTTTATGGCAAAAAAAACGGGCGTTCAGGAAATGAACGCCCGTAAATATCTATTGATGAGTTTGTTACCGGCAGGCACGGGCCGCCGTGCGCATGCAAAGCCTACATGTCATTATCAACAGCCGTCGCTGTTGCATTTTCCATGAAACCTTCAGCCCAGAAACGGTACTTGTCCAGAATAGAAATCACCGCGTTGCGCAGGTGCCGGCTATTATTAAAATCGATCGATCCATACTGCGTCGTAGCATACCCTTGCCAGATAGAGCGATTCTGACGACGATCGTAGAATTGAATCAGCAGCGTTCCGGTATTCAGACTGAACTTCTGCTGGTCGTAAGTGACGTTCTCATTTTGCGTCTTCACCCATTCTTCAATGTCAGGCTGCGAGTAACCATTAAACTTCAAGCTGTCATTGAACATTTTGAAGCCGATGATCAAATGCGGCTTGTTGGGATTCTGACGATATCCAAGAAACTTCATTCGAGCGACAATCGATTTCTCGATCACTTCGTTCGTCATGCTTGAATCTGCAGGGCCCGCAGGTCGCATAATATCATACGTGCGATATTTTTTGAAGTTTCCCTTGTAACTGTAATCATATTCAACAGGTAATTCTTTGTATCCGAGACAGGATGCAAAAAGGATAATCAGGAGAAGGGAAGGGTACAATCTTTTCATGCCATCAACATTTACCGAGATGAATATAGAACTATTCACCCGTCAGAACAAACAGTGATGGTAACCTTTTGTTTAAACAATTACGAATGTTTCGCGACCCACTCCCGTGCGTTGACGAACGGTTCGATCCAGGGCGAGATGAAATCAGCGCTCCGTTCACGTGGATAGTACGCCCAGTTCCATGGAAACAGCGATCTTTCGAGGTGAGGCATGATCGCGAGGTGTCGCCCATCATGAGAAACCAACGCTGCCACAGCATAGTCAGACTCGTTAGGATTGCCCGGATATTCAGATTGCGAATAACTGGCGGCAACCTGGAACAGGGACCTATCCTCAGGTAGCGCGAACCTGCCCTCCCCATGTGCCACCCACACACCGAGTCGCGATCCGGTCATTGATTCTAGCAACACCGAGTTGTTTTGGGGAATTGTGACATTTAGAAAAGTCGATTCAAACTTCCTGGACCCGTTGTGATGCATGTGCGGATGATTGCTCCAGGAGGGATACAGCAGGCCCAGCTCCATCATGAGTTGACAGCCATTGCAGACGCCGAGACTCAGGGTGTCGGGTCGTTTATAGAAATTGTCGAGCGCCTGCTTGGCTCTTGGATTATAAAGGAAAGCACCTGCCCAGCCCTTCGCCGAACCCAGCACGTCTGAATTGGAGAATCCACCGACAAACACGATCATATTTACATCACTGAAGTCTTCACGGCCCGCGACCAGATCGGTCATGTGTATATCCTTCACATCAAATCCGGCCAAATACAGGGCATATGCCATTTCACGATCGCCATTTACGCCCTTCTCGCGCACGATGGCGGCCTTAAGTCCGGATGGCTTCCGACGCAATTGGTCAATACCAAACGCGCTGAATTTTCCATCGAACTTTGCCGGAAAGATGTATTCCAGGGCCTGGTTCTTGTAGTTTGCATAGCGCTTTTCTGCGTGTACGATCGACCGCTGTTTGGTGTCCAGCAGGAACGATGTTCTGAACCAAACATCACGGAGCGCATCGATGTCGAACTTCAGCGTGTTTGATCCGTGGTTCATTTCCAGGCTGCGATCGGTTGTGACGTGACCCAGTGCGACGAAAGGCACACCGGCGCCCTGTAACGCGCGGGCAGCAGCGGTTTCATCCTTTACCTGGAGGAGTATCGCGGGATTCTCACTAAACAGAATCTTCACCAGGTCATGCCCCAACCCATCGACATCGACCATAAGGCCCGCTTCGGTTTCGGCGAAGCACATTTCGAGCAAGGCCGTAATCAGACCGCCCGCGGAAATGTCGTGGCCGGCATGCACCTGGTCATCGATGATCAATTGCTGCACCGCGCCAAAGGCTTTCACAAAATGTGCAGGATCAAGCGCCGACGGAACTTCGCTGCCGAGGAGGTTAAGCGTTTGTGCGAAGGCGCTGCCACCGAGCTTAAGGGTGTCGCGCGAGAAATCTATGTAAAGGAGCGATGTGCCGGTTATTGGCGCGAGAACAGGCGAAACAGTTTTGGTAATGTCGCCCGCTTCGCCGACGGCAGAAATAATAACGGTTCCCGGCGAGTACACAACTTTGTTGTTGGGATACTTCTGGGTCATCGACAGCGAATCTTTGCCGGTTGGGATATTGATGCCAAGGGCAATGGCGAACTCGCTAACCGCTTGTACGGCCTGGTAGAGACGGGCATCCTCGCCCTTGTTTTTCGACGGCCACATCCAGTTGGCGCTGAGTGAAACACCTTTGAGTCCGTGCGTGAGTGGTGCCCACACAAGGTTGGTCAAAGCCTCGGCAATAGCCAATCGGCTACCTGCAACGGGGTCGATAAGCGCGGGAACTGGCGCATGACCGATAGCTGTCGCAATACCTTTGTTGCTCACGAAATCCAGCGCCATCACGGCCACGTTATTAAGGGGCAACTGCAGCGGGCCACACGTTTGTTGCTTGGCTACTTTGCCAGTAACGGAACGGTCTACCTTATTCGTGAGCCAGTCTTTGCAAGCAACCGACTCCAGCTGGAGAACTTGCTCCAGGTAGTCGTTGATCCTGGTAGCGTCGTACGTTATTTCCTTGAACACAACAGGCACATTCGTGTCGGTGATGACGGTCTTCGGCGACGAGCCAAAGAGATCGTCCATATTCAGATCAACGGGCTTCCTGGCGTCACCCTTGCGCGCGAATACCAGCTTGTGATCACCGGTCGCTTCACCCACGACATACATAGGCGCACGCTCGCGTTCCGACACCTTTCGTAAAGTGTTCAACGCATCGTCACCAATGGCAAGGCCCATGCGCTCCTGCGATTCGTTACTGATGATCTCCTTGTCAGACAAGGTCGGATCGCCTACTGGCAGCTTTCCGATGTCGATCGCTCCGCCGGTCTCTTCGAGCAACTCGGAAAGACAATTCAAGTGCCCGCCGGCACCATGGTCGTGAATGGAAACGATGGGATTCGTATCCCCTTCGGCCATGGCGCGGATGGCGTTCATGACGCGCTTTTGCATTTCGGGGTTTGAGCGCTGTATCGCATTAAGTTCAATAGCGTTGCCATATTCTCCCGTTGCAACTGACGAAACCGCCCCGCCACCCATGCCAATGCGGTAGTTGTCGCCACCGAGCAGCACGATCTTGTCGCCCGGTTTCAAATGCTCCTTCTGGCTATCCTTCTCTTTGCCATATCCGATGCCGCCGGCGAGCATGATCACCTTGTCAAAGCCGAACGTCTTGTCGTGTTCTATGTGCTCGAACGTGAGCACGCTGCCCCCAATGAGTGGCTGACCGAATTTATTTCCAAAATCAGAAGCGCCGTCGGATGCCTTGATGAGAATTTCTTCGGGTGACTGATACAGCCATTTACGGGCAGGCAGATCCTTTTCCCATGAACGACCGTCGTCGAGCCGGGGGTAGGAAGTGATATAAACTGCCGTGCCGGCCAGGGGCAAAGAACCCTTTCCGCCAGCGAGTCGATCGCGAATTTCCCCACCCGAACCAGTAGCGGCACCGTTGAATGGTTCTACGGTCGTAGGAAAGTTGTGCGTTTCAGCCTTCACTGAAATAACCGAGTCGATATCCTGTACCTGGAAATAGTCGGCAATGTCCTGCCGCGCGGGCGCAAACTGTTCTATTCGCGGCCCCCTGACGAATGCAACGTTATCCTTATACGCAGAGACGAGAAAGTTCGGATTCTCTTTCGACGTCTTTTTGATCAATTGAAAAAGGGTGAGCTCTTGTTCTTTTCCATCGATGATGAACGTGCCATTAAAAATCTTGTGGCGACAGTGTTCCGAGTTTACCTGCGAGAATCCGAAGACTTCACTGTCGGTAAGCTTCCTGCTTCTGTTCCTGGCAACGTTTTCCAAATAGGCAATCTCCTCCGCGCTAAGCGCGAGACCCTGCGACTGGCTATACGCGGCGATGTCATCAATTTCCAGGATAGGCTCAGCGGTATGGTGAATCGTGAAAATATCCTGGTCGAGTGCGGTATAATACACCTGCAGCATCCGGTCATACTTCACATCGGGACGTGGCGCGATCTCAAATTCTTCAATGCGCCGGATGCCGGAAATCCCCATGGTCTGGGTGATCTCCACGGCGTTGGTGCTCCAGGGAGTGACCATCTCTTTTCGGGGCCCGATAAAGTGGCCGTCCAGCTGCTTTTCAGCAAGCATTTCGG
This sequence comes from Chryseolinea sp., assembly GCA_035489615.1. Classification (GTDB taxonomy): domain Bacteria; phylum Bacteroidota; class Bacteroidia; order Cytophagales; family Cyclobacteriaceae; genus Chryseolinea. The sequence goes on along the minus strand of DATHKA010000146.1, from coordinate 5,522 downwards.
CGGTGTGAAAGAGCCAGGTAAGCTTTTGATTATCTTTGGTTTCAAGGGGCTGTTCAACATCAACTGCGTAAATGGTGTTAGCCTTGGAACGGAAAAATATGATCATGGTAGATGAAGCCGGATTTGAGGCCACAAAAATACGCGCATTTTCGCGCTTTTGAAGGAATGACTTCAAAATCTGGTGACAAAATAGGGCGCAATTAAGACCCTGGAATTACAGGGTGGCAATGCGCTCCAGCGCTTCGGTCAGCACACGACGGTGATTCAAATCGATAACTTCCAAATGCGCTGATTTCAATCGCTTGAGGAAAACTCTGATAGGCGCGGCAGCAATCATCTGATCTTGGGCGGCAAGATAAACGAAGAGGCGGATACGCCCTGATTCAATAATTCGGTGAAGGGCCGACCGATCGAACCGAAACAGGCGGAGGCTGGTCCATGTGCGATAGATGCGCAAACGCTTGGCTTCGCTGTCGAGCTGGTGCTCCAGAAATCGAAGCGTGGACGAATTAACAAGGCCAAGGCGCCGGGCCAATCCGATCATGCGCTCTAATCGCGCAGGATGATGCATACAGTTCCGGAAGACATTCCTTCCCATGCCGCTGCCGGTGGCGATGCTAAACCAGCGATTCGGAGAGAGTCCGTCCGGTGCTACGAGAAAACAAGCTTGCATTTTATGCGGAAGCGCCTCCAGGGTCGCCAGCGCGAAACGAGCGCCGATGCTGTAGCCCAGAACCGAAATTTTTTCCACCTGTTCAATCGCACAAAACTCCTCGACCAAGATCCGCCAATCATTCTTGGAAACAGGGGCGGGGTTATTCCACTGGCTCTCGCCGTGGAAAAATAAATCGAATGCGTAGACACGGTAGTGAGAAGTAAGGCCGGAGGGAAGTCGGTGGAAAATGCTGCGGTCCTGGCCAGCACCGTGAAACATTAGCAAAGCGCGCGACCCATGTCCGTGTACGTCGTAAGAAAGTACGGCGTTGTTCAGATGGATCGCGCGCGAATACATTACAATGACCAGCCGGCGCGATACTCGCGTTTCACAAACTGATTGGCTTCTTCAAAGTTTGTGATTCTCATATTCTTCGCATCCCAAAGCAACTTCTTACGACCCATGTGCTTTCCATTGGCATCCTTCATCGCATAAGCGCGTAAGGCGAGATTGCCCATGAGTATGGCCTCCGTCATTGGGCCTGCATACTCGAAAGGCGAACTGAGTTGCATCTTGCCATAGCCTTTCATACACGCTTCAACCCATTGGGTATAATGTCCTTTTTCTGCTCCGGCTATTCGTGGAATAGTCTGAGGAGGAAGCGTTTCCTTCATGCGCGCGGATGGCAGCACCACAGGAGAAAGATTGTAGTTACCCATGAGTTTCCCTTTGGTTCCTTCGAGGATGTATCCTCCGTCGATGTCTCCCAGGTTCTCGTCGGGGAGCAGTTCGGCTGGCCGCTGTGGCAACAGCCCGCCATCCATCCACGTGAACTGGATGTCGCCCTTGCCATCTTTACGGGGAAACTTCAGGTGTATGATAGAGCTCGCGGGGCAACTGTCGGCATAGTCGGCTTCTTTGAAGAAGTCCGACCATGCGGTAGTCGTGCTACATTCCACTTCGGTGGGGTAGTCGATGGGCAGGATCCGGAACGGTGCGTCCATGATATGGCAGGCCATATCGCCGAGTGCGCCTGTGCCAAATGGCCACCAACCCCGCCAATTGAAAGGAAGATAGGCTGGATTATAATCGATGTACGGTGCAGGGCCGAGCCAGAGGTCCCAGTCGAGTTCTTTCGGTACTTCGAACTTTCCTTTGGGAGTGGGAATTCCTTGCGGCCACACAGGACGGTTCGTCCATGTCTTGACAGCCGTGACGTCGCCGATCAATCCGGCATCCACCATTTCTTTAGCGCGTCGCACGTTATCGGCGGACGCGTACTGGTTACCCATTTGCGTAACGACCTGATACTTCTTCGCTGCTTCTGTAAGCATGCGTGCTTCGTGGATCGTGTAGGTAAGGGGCTTCTGCACATACACGTGCTTCTTGCGCTGCATAGCAGCCATGGCCGCAACGGCATGGGTATGGTCCGGTGTGGATACCGACACCGCATCAATTCCCTTTGCCTCCTTGTCCAGCATGACGCGGAAGTCCTTGTAAATTTTCGCGGAAGGAAAATTCTTTTTTGACTCTGCCATTTGACGATCGTCGACGTCGCACAGGAACGCAATTCGCGCATTCGGATTGGCGGCGAATCCCGTGAGATCGCTGGTTCCCTTTCCACCGACACCGATGCCGGCAATATATACGGTATCGCTAGGCGCAATGTGCCCCTTTCCTCCAAGCACGAACCGGGGCACGATGGTGAATGCTGCAGCAGCCATTCCAGCTTGCCCTATGAAGGTGCGTCTCGAGATGGACGATTGCTTTTTATCTTTTGCCATATTGCTATTAGACTGTTTGAGTTGCCTGGGTTAGTATGATGCGTAAATCTGGAATGGCCCAAAGACCATGTCTCAAATTAAAACCAATGGCCCTCCGATCTAATCAGAGGGCCAACCCCCGACGGTAGTCGGGACGGAAATTGTCAATTGTAAATTGTCAGATCTATGCCAGTTTCCACCCACTCCGGTATTCGCGCTTCACAAACTGGTTCGCGTCGTCGAAGTTGGTGACTTTCATATTTACGCTGTCCCATACAAGCTTGATATTCCGTCCCGGATAATCGAACTGGTCCGGTTTATCTTTCTTCGGCTTGCGCACGTCGTAACTTCTTATGGCGAGATTACCCATGAGCAGTGCTTCAGTAAGCGGACCGGCAATTTCAAATGGTGAACTTACCTCCATCTTCCCGTATCCGGCCAGGCAAGCCTCTACCCATTGGGCGTAGTGACCATCAGCACCACCGGGTACGCGTTTGATCGATTGGGGCACCGTCACTTCTTTATTGCGCGTTGTGGGCAACAGGCTCGGATTGACGCCATAAGTGCCGCACATCATCTTGCCTTTCGATCCGATGAAGATCACGCCATTGCCACCGTCACCCATTGTTTCGTTAGGTCCGAGCTCCTCCGGGCGCGGCGGTTGAATGCCGCCATCCATCCAATGCATCTTGACATTCGGTTTTCCTTTCGAACCTGGGAAGGTGAGTACGGAATAGGACGAGGGCGGGCAACTGTCGGGGAAATAACCGCGTTTGAACTCATCAACATATACGCTGCCAACACTGGCGGTAACATCGATCGGGGAACCCAGTCCAAGTACGCGAAAGGGAGGCTCCACCAGATGGCAGCCCATGTCTCCCAGGGCACCCGTTCCGTAATCCCACCATCCGCGCCAGTTAAAGGGCACGAGCTTGTCAACGTATTCCCTATACGGCGCAGTGTTGAGCCACAGATCCCAATCCAGTTCCTTGGGTACCGTTCCGGCCTTATCCGACCACGGAATACCCTGCGGCCAAACGGGTCGGTTGGTCCATACGTAGACTTCGCTAACATCACCGATGAGGCCCGCATTGTACCACTCCATTAATTGCCGCACGCCGTCGCCTGACGAACCCTGGTTGCCCATCTGCGTCACGACCTTGTATTTCTTAGCGGCTTCCGTAAGAACACGTGCTTCATACAGGTCATGCGTCAATGGCTTTTGAACGTACACGTGTTTTCCCAATTGCATGGCGGCAAGGGCCTGAACGGCGTGTGCATGGTCAGGTGTGGAGACGGATACGGCGTCGATATGCTTTTGTTCCTTCTCCAGCATCTGGCGATAGTCCTTGTAGTACTTAGCCTTCGGAAAGTTTGCCACTGATTTGGCCGCACGACGATCATCCACGTCGCAGAGGTACGCTATTTCGGCCTTACCGCTCTTAGCGAAATTCGCGATGTCGCTTTCTCCTTTACCTCCGGCGCCTATCCCCGCCACATACAGCTTGTCGCTGGGCGCTTTGTAACCTGCACCGCCCAGAACAAATCGGGGCACAATCGTGAATGCCGCAGCGGCCACTCCGGCCTGCTTGATAAATTTCCGACGAGACCCGTCAGCTACCGGAACATGCTTCATATTATTGGTTGATTTGTTGATCTGTTGATTTGATTTATTTGGATTCCCGGGTCACCTTCAAAAGTCTCCTTTATAAGTTAATGCAGCAACGACCCGTGTTTGTGGATCCCTATTTTAGTAGACCCTTCTTTTCAGGGCTGACAAGCTCCTAATTACTAACTACACATTACCACCAATTGTTAAAAGTTCTGCTTCTTCAACTCATCCAGGATGTATTCAGACGAGCGCATCGACAGCGCCAAAATTGTCCACGTTGGATTCTTGTCGGCCTGCGAGACGAACGCCCCACCATCGACAACAAACAGATTCTTGCATTCGTGTGATTGATTATATCCGTTCAGCGCAGAAGTCTTCGGACTTGCGCCCATGCGCGTTGTGCCGACTTCATGAATGATTCGCCCGGGAGCAGCGAGCCCATAATTATTGTGCGGACCATCGTTGTCACCTGAAGTCACCACGCCTCCCATTTTGTGGATAAGTTCGCGGAAGGTCTCCTTCATGTGTTTGGCCTGTTTGATTTCAAAATCGCTCCACTTGTAGTGAAATCGAAGCACCGGGATACCAAACTTGTCCACCGTATTGGGATCGATCTCACAGTAATTGTCTTCACGGGCAACGGCTTCACCGCGGCCCGACATACCGACGGTGGCGCCATAGAAATATCGGTAATCGTCTTTCAACGCTGCGCCGTAGCCTCCTGCCTCTTTAGTCTTTCCATCGCTACCGGCGTACTTGCCGTTGGTGTTTTGCATACCAAATCCAAAACCATAGCCGGGCATGTTCATGCCGCCGCCGTATTCGATGTGATATCCGCGCGGAAAGTCCAGCTTCTTATTGTCGAGCCACCACGGGGTGTAAACATGCATGCCACCCACGCCGTCTTCATTGTATCGCTTTCTGCCTACGAGATGGGGGAGGATCCCGCCCATCGAAGCACCTGTCGAATCGTGCAGGTATTTGCCCACGACATTCGAACCATTAGCCACACCGTTGGGATATCGTGCGGACTTTGAATTTAATAAAATACGCGCCGATTCACATGCGCTCGCCGCGAGCATCACGACCTTCGCGTTTACGGTGTATTCCTGAAAGTCCAGCCGATTGACGAATGAGATCCCCGTCGCCTTACCGTTTGCGTCAACCAACACCTCGCGCACCATGGCCTGCGGAATAAGGTCGACATTGCCCGTCTCAACGGCGGGCTTTACAAGCACCGACGACGACGAGAAATCAGCGTGCACCGTACAGCCGCGATTGCATTGGCGACAATAGAAGCATTGTCCCCGCGAGTCGTTAATTTTCTGCGTGAGGATTGAAAGTCTGGAAGGTATGACCGGGATGCCGAGGTTGTCGCCAGCCTTCTTGATGAACATCTCATGCAGGCGCGGCTTGGGAGGAGCAAGAAAAATGCTATCGGGATCATTCGGAAGATTTTCCTTCGAACCAAACACGCCAACGAGTTTATCTA